>JAITAE010000308.1 GCA_031284295.1 Spirochaetaceae bacterium | reverse complement strand
TCAAGATACTTATGTCAAGATACTTATTGACAAATTTCTACATATAGTATACCATCTTATACAAGGGTAGAAAAGAGTGGATGAAGCCTGTAAATCTGTTGGCTAAGCCTTCGAAGGTTCGAATCCTCCACTCCCCAAATCCTTGTATTACAAAGAATTAGCGAATAGCCGCCGGAAAAACCGGCGCTATGATTCTTCCCACCTTTCAAAAACTTATGACAAACGGAATGACAAGTTTTGCCTGCGGGTTTTTTGGGGAGGGGGGGGGGGGGGCAACGTAAGTTGCCGACCCCTTCGCTCCAAAGCCTTGCCGCGCGGGTCTTCCGCTACCCCCTCTGCGGGGGACACCCTCGCAACACCCCAGTCCCCTACCGCGTGCCGGGCGTGCCGCGGGCACACCAGACAGCGGCAAACCGCTACGCGGTTTGTCACCCTACAGGGGATGGTGGAGGCTTCGACTGCCGTGTAATTCACTTCTACCGGGCCAAAGGCTGCGCCTTTGGAGCGGCCGGTGGAGGTTTTGACTACCGTGTAATTCGCTCCTACCGGGCCAAAGGCTGCGCCTTTGGAACTGTCTTTCCCCCGTAAGGCCCCCGCCGGGGGCCTTACGCCCCCGGACCCCCGGAGTTTTGGAACACCTCATTTATATTGCCATTTACTTTAATATATGACACTTTTGTATTATAGCGTTGTATTCATTTTTATCGAGGCGCTTTCGCGTCAATCAAAAAATCTTATGGAAGGTATATTATGTATAAAGGTAAAAGTAAGTATTTAAAATTGATCATGGCCCTGTGTATTACAAGTTTAACATTATTCTGCATGACGTGCGCGACAGGCGCCGCGGTTTACAATGGTCTGAATCAAACCGATACGGTTCCTGTTATGGAAAATCTCAAGTATGGAAAGCTGCCCGGCGGACTCCGCTACTACATATATGAAAACAGAAAACCTGAAAACCGCGCCTATCTGACTCTAGCTGTCAACGCGGGGGCGGTTTTGGAAGATGATGACGAAAATGGACTCGCCCATTTTATCGAGCACATGGCTTTTAACGGTACCGGCCGTTTTCCCGGTTCTGAGGTGGTGGATTATCTGCGCTCGCTGGGTATGCGTTTTGGCGCGGATATAAACGCCTACACGACAGCCGATGAAACAGTTTACGGAATAGAGGTGCCTGTCGAGACGGACAGCGACGGCATAAAACGTATTCCGGTCAGGGCCCTGGATATAATTGAAGATTGGACATCCGCGATAACTTTTGCGCCGGAAGCCGTTGATGACGAACGGCGCGTAATTATGGAGGAATACCGGATGCGTCGTTTGGGGCCGGAAGGCCGCCAGCAAAAAATACTCTGGACGGAATTGCTCGCCGGTTCGCGTTATGCAAAACGCGATATTATAGGCCTGACGGAAATAATAGAAAACGCTCCGGCGGAAAAGCTGAAAAGTTTTTATAAAAAGTGGTACAAACCGGAAAATATGGCGCTGATATTTTCAGGTGATTTTGACGGGCAGGCGCTTGAAGAAAGTCTTGCTCTGCATTTTGATATACCGGCAGGCGAGGATACGTTTGTTCATCCTGAATATTCTTTGCCACCGCCTGTAAAAAATAGTATTAAAGTTGAAATATCTACAGACCCTGAACTTCAGTATGCGCAGGCGGTATTTTTTTACAAACAGGAGTATAAAAAAAATGAAAACAACATCGCCGAATACAGGGAAGCGCTTATAGACGGTTTGATAGACAAGATGTTTTCGGAACGTTTCGAGGACGCGCTGCTCAATCCGCAGTCGCCGCTCGCCGCGGCAAGCGCCGATTTTATCAGCATAGTCCGCCCTTCACGCTTTTACGCCCTAAGCCTGGTAAGCAAACCGGGCATGATGTATCAGGCTTTGGACAATATACTGGCGTTAAAAGAATCTGTAAACCGGTACGGTTTTACAAATACGGAAATTGAAAGAGCAAAACAGGCCCTGCTGTCTGATACCGCAATGCTTGCCGCCGAAAAAGAAAAAAACGAATCATATTTTTTTGTCAGAAAATTAACTTCACACTATTTGTATAATATTTCCATACCTGACATTGACTGGGAACTGGAGGCGGCTGAAAGATTACTGCGGGGAATAAGCAAAAACGATATTCACAAAGCCGTAAAAAAATGTTTTTTGTACAACGACATTTTTGTTTTTATTTCCGCGCCGGAAGCGGAAGCCGGAAATATCCCGTCAAAAGATGCCATAATGCAAAAGATAAAATCCTCAGGCCGGCTTAAAATAAAAAAGCCGGACGAGGCTGTTTTCGATTCGGCCCTTTTGGACAGCACGCCGGTATGCGGCAGCATTGATGAAGAAACCGTCGACGAAAATACCGGCATAGTTGAATGGAAACTCAGGAATGGAGCACGGGTACTGCTTAAAAGCACCACAAACAAAAATGATGAGATCGAACTTTACGCCGTGTCGCGCGGCGGGGCGGCAGCCGTACCGCTGGAAGATGTGGTATCGGCAAATGCGGCGACGGAACTGCTCAGCATATCAGGAACCGGACCCTGGTCGCGCGGGGAACTTACAAAAAAACTTTCCGGTAAACAGATTTCTTTTTCGTTCAATACAAACGATTTTACGCGGAACATACAGGGCTGGTCGAATACCGCCGATATAAAGACTTTGTTTGAATTGCTGTATCTGACTTTTACCGATCCCAGAATCGATTCCGAAGTAGTTCCTGTGGTAATCGACGAGTACCGCACGCTGCTTGCCAGGCGTTCACAAAATCCTGAAGCGGTATTTTTTGATGAAATAAAAAAAATAACGTACAACAACAATCCCCGTTTCATGCCGCTTACCATGGACGATATTCCAAAAATCGATGCCGGCAAGGCGCTTGACTTTATAAAAAAATGTCTTAATCCGGCTGACTATACCTTTGTAATTACGGGCAACATAGACCGTGAAACCTTATCCAGCCTTGTCGAAACATACATCGCATCAATTCCGGCGGCGGAAAGTTTTAACCAATGGACAGCCCCTTCCCCACCGCTTACAAGACCGGGGAAAACGGATTCCGTGCTACGCCAGGGAAAAGAAGACAAAGGCTATGTTTATTCAGGAAGATTCATTGCCAAAACTTTTGACGAAAATACGGCGATGGTATGCAACACGCTTTCGGAATATCTTGATATTGTACTTGTAGAATCTATCCGTGAAAAATTGGGCGGCGCTTATACAATCAGCGCGATGACTTCACTCTCGCCTGTTCCGCCGGACGGTGAACTTTGCTTTGAAGTAATTTTTATCTGTGATCCAAAACGCGCCGTGGAGTTAAACGCGGCTGTGGAGGCTGAACTTGCGAAGATTGCGTCCGGCAGCATCAACGCGGATACGTTTGACAAGGCGCGGAAGGCGCTTATAAAGAACTGGGAACAGTCCATGCAGAACAACAGCTATTTAAGCAAAACCCTGGCGAACTATGCCGTTATTTTTAATATTCAGGCAGAGAGCCTGTTTCAGCGTCCGGCCACATACGAGGCCCTGCGTCAGGTTGACATACAAAATTTGATGAAACAAATCCTGCAAAGCAGCCACGTAACCGTTATGATGTATCCAGCGGAATAGTCGAAAAGCCGGACATAAACTCGATATGTGTGGGTTGGGTAGGGAGGAGGGGATGGGGAGGTAAAACATGAAACAGCCCCGCATTACAGGCGCTTGACAAGCCGGTAGCTTGGCCGTAATATCAACAGTTTAAATTCACTGTTTTACATTTCAAAAATTTATTTTCCATGTGCCGGGTTTAAAACTTACCGCCTTTAGGTGATCAGCTTTTAGCCTGAATAGGCTTGTTCGATAACCCGGTTGGTTATCTCACAGTCTTGCAGTTTTTCAGGCTGAAAGCCTTACAAAACTGCGTTTTTTAATGGAAGTTGGCGCGGAAACTGAAGTTTCCAAACAACTCTAATAATTGTAAATCAAATGAATTGGAGAAAAAAATATGAGTTTCCTGTCAAAATTCCAGCCGCTTTTTATCATTCTTTCGGCATTAACCGGTATCGTTATTGGAAAGGTAATACCTGTTTTGGAACGCTATGCGGGAAACTGTATTGAAATTTTCCTGATAGCTATGCTTTTTTTTGTTTTCCTGAATGTTGAATTAAAGAACATCTCAAAATCATTTTCCGATTTACGTTTTTCACTTTCCGCATTGACAATCAATTTTGTTATAACACCCCTGTTCGCATTTGCGCTGTCAAAATTATTTCTTGCCGGACAAATTGATTTACAAACAGGTTTTATCATGTTAATGGTTACGCCATGTACGGACTGGTATCTGGTTTTTACCGGCATTGCAAACGGTAATGTCCCGCTGGGCGCTTCGATTTTGCCGTTGAATTTAATTTTACAGATTATTTTACTGCCCCTTTATTTATTGTTATTCACAGGAAGCGAAGTTTCTTTCGCTCTTGTTACAGTCGTTTACAGCATTTTGTTTGTTTTAATTATACCTCTTGCTGCCGCAAACGGGGTGCAATTTGCCGCAAAAAGAATTAACCGGCAGAATAACCTGGCAAAATTACTGAAAAAGTCCGATGATATTCAGTTCCTGCTGCTCTGTCTTGCCATAATTTCAATGTTTGCATCGGAGGGAACATTACTGCTTGACAACACTTTAATATTTATAAAATTATTGCCCCCGTTATTACTGTTTTTTTCGGCCATTTTCTGTCTTTCGTTTCTTGCGGGCAAAATGTTAAAATTACATTTTAGCGGCATTATTCCACTGATATTTACTACGTCGGCCCGGAATTCGCCCGTGTCATTGGCAATAGCGGCGATAACCTTTCCTTCGAGGCCTTTAATATCACTGGTACTGGTAATGGGACCTTTAATTGAATTGCCTGTACTTGCGTTAAATGCTCTGATATTAAAAAGGATTGAGTCGCAACGTTTACGGCCGGGATATAGAAAGAATCCCCGGTTATCTTGATAAGCTGCACAACTGGAATTCCGAACGCTTCAATGGATATCAGGACTGCTGCTATATCGGCTATGCCATCCATGAACCCTCTCCACCTTTACAGTTTTTCACGGTATAATGGTTTTGTTATGGGCAATCCACAGCTAGCTGTCCAGCAACTCGATTCTCAGAGCGGACTTCACTTCGTCAACAGTCAACAGTCAACAGTCAACAGTCAACAGTCAACAGTCAACAGTCAACAGTCAACAGTCAACAGTCAACAGTCAACAGCATTATGATGCCGCATTAAACTTTGTCAAGGGGGCAACCCCTTGATAGATAAGTTTTTATCACGCTACCGATCCCTCATTTATGAATTTTCCCGATATGTTCTTGTAGGCGGCAGTGCGTTTATCATAGATTTCAGTGTTCTCTATCTTTCAAAAACATTTTTATTTTCCTCTATGGAACAGGCCGGCATATTGCTTGCCGCCGCTTTTGGATTTATAGCCGGACTTATTTTTAATTATATCTTTTCGTTAATTTTTGTATTCAGACATACAAATGAAAACGCGAAACAGCATAAAATTCGCTCGTTTATCTTGTTCACCGTAATCGGAGTTATAGGGCTTCTCATAACAGAAGTTTGTATGTTCGCGGGGATTCATATATTCGGACAAAAATGGTATCTCGCCGTAAAAATTATCACCGCCGGAATTGTGTTGATGTGGAATTATATAGCGCGTAAAATTTTAATTTTCAAGGAAACAAAATATGAATCAGAATAACAGGGCAAAACAATTTGTTGTCATCGGGGCGGGGCCGGCGGGGCTTACCGCGGCATACCAAACCCTACGGGAGATTTCGGGAGCGCAGGTCGATGTATACGAAGCGGAGGAGCGCACGGGCGGCATTTCCACAACGCTTGAGTATAACGGAAACAGAATCGATATTGGCGGACACAGGTTTTTCTCAAAAAATAAGGCAGTAAATGATTTTTGGCAGTCCCTCATGCCGCTGCAAGGGGCGGGCGCGAAGGACGATATTTTACTCGAACGGAAAAAAGAATTAAACAGCGGCGGCCCGGACCCCGAAACACAGGATGCGGTGATGCTTGTC
>JAITAE010000237.1 GCA_031284295.1 Spirochaetaceae bacterium | reverse complement strand
TGGCCCGGAGGATTCCCACCATTGAGGAAATGACTGCTCAGGTACAGGCATGGGTCGCTGATCGCAACGCCCGCAAGGATACCGTTCACTGGCATTTCACCACCCATGATGCCCGTATTAAACTCCAGCGGTTATATCCGAAAATTTAGGCTTTTTGGGGGTACTAGCCCGTGGTTCGAATTGGCCGTGGGGATGAACTTCCGCCTCCTGAGGGCATTAAGGCCGTTTTCCCGCATCAATCGAGCCGCCTTCTTGCGGCTTACCTGTCTGCCGTAGTCCCGCCGCAGGGTTTCCCTCACCCGGGGACTGCCGTACCGATAGTGATGCCGCTCCGGTATCAGGCGTATCATAGCTATCAATTCCCCATCCCCCTCCTTCCCCACCCCGGCTTCCTCCTTCTTCGCCTGCTTGTAATAGGCGCTGCTGCTGACCCCTAAAACCACGGCCATCTCCCGGATGGTGTATTCCCCCCGGTGTTCACTCATGAACCGGTACACCATCAGCGGGATCCCTCCTGTGCGAAGATGGCCGCCGCTTTTTTTAGGATTTCGTTCGCCTCCCGCAGCGCCTTGACTTCCTTCCGCAGGCGGGTCAGTTCCTCGTCCCGCGGCCGTCCGTGTCCGGGGAAGGGTGGCATGCCTGTGCCTCCCGCCTCCCGCGCCTGCTGTATCCACCGGTGGAGCATGTTCTCGTTGATGCCCAAATCCACCGCCACCTGGCGCACCGGCTTCTCATGCTTCTCTGCCAGCGCCACCGCCTCGGCCTTGAATTCCTTCGGGTATACCCGCCGTTCTTTGTCTTTCGTTCCCATCTTTTCCTCTCCTCCTGGTATATCTCACGCGTATCTTTGTATCCACCGGATGGGGTATGGTCCAGTTTAGTAAGGCATCGGAGGTACAACTATGTAGGGCCGGTTCCGCGGGTAGACTGTTCCGGGGAGACGAACCGGTATGGGAATATTCCGGCAGGGGGGAACCGTGCGCCGAGGAGCATTATACTGCGGTGTGCGCGGGCGTTGGGGAGGAGCAAGAACGGGGGACGGTTACAGGAGAAATACCGGGAATTGACGGGACGGATGAGCAAGACTAGGAGTGCGGTGGCGATAGCGCGGCGGATCATAACCCTGCCGTGGGTACCGGTTACCGGGCGGGAATTCTATAAAGACATGCCGAAGGCGGAAGTAATGAAGAAGCTCAGGTATTACAAGTTAGATTGCATGGTATGGGAGGCACTTGCCTCTTGACAACAATCATAGGAGGCGTTGCGGATGCCTTCTCCGCCAACGGCGGCGAAGCGTAAACAGTCCCGTTGAGACTGTCGGAAAAGCCCCTTTGGGCGGATTACTCCCGTTTCCCGCCAAAAGCGCATCTTCGTAATCACTTATATCATAAAGAATTACGAAACCATCCTATAAAGCCAATTTCGGCAAAAATCGGGAAAATTGACTTTTCCGACAGTCCTGTTATGCGCGGTACCGCCGTACTCCATTATGTATTGCGTGGCTTTCGTTCTTGCGGAACAACGCCATTTTGACGTAAAAAATTCAATAAATCCATATTCAACCGCACATTTTCCTTGTTTGCATTATTCGCAAAGGCCGGCAACATCATATCCTTCACCATGTTAGTCCGCAGCCATATCATGAAGAAAAAATCCAGAACAAAATTTGGACATTTTAGCACAATTTTAAATGCAGATGGGTTGATAATAACGCCGGCTTTTTGTATTGCCCTTAAATATGTTTTTAAAGTGAATGTTATTCTTTGTGCCGTTTTTTTAGTTCGAGCTGTTTTTTCATCAATTATTTTATTTTCAAAATGTAAAATACTAATCATTGCAATGTCAAATACGGAATGCGTTATCAGAAACGATTTTATATCTTTAGTAATTTTATAGGGTATTTTTGCAGCTTCAAATAATTTTGCAAGATTCTCCGCGCGTTCCGTCATTAAACCGCTAATTTCACCAAACATAGCGACCGCCAGCGCCTTTGGCGGAAATCGAGCATACAATATTCCGTCTTTAATTTGTCCGCCGATACCGGGAAATGCCGGTAAAAGTCTATCTCCAACAATATCCAGCCACGAAGAAAATCCAATTGAATTATTAATCATTGTAACAATATTTTTACTTTGATTATCTTTTAGCGCTAACAACGCCGATTCTGATTGATCATAACGAACTGTAACGAAAATAAAATCGTATATATCATCATTTTCAAGCGTATCAATGACATCTACTTTTATAGATTTAACCATATTATTTTTATTATATTGGATGCCGTTTTCTTTCAATGTTTTCAATCTATTAGAACGGGCAAACATAGTAACGTCAATCCCTGCTTCAATGAATTTGATCGCGTATGCGCTCCCTATAACGCCTGCGCCAAAAATTAAAATTTTATTTTGTTTTACCGACATAAAAACGCCCCATGTTCAATCTTAAAGTACACCATCAGCAGGTTTTGCAGTCCCTTAAATTCGGTGTGTTTCACACTTTATCTTAAAAAATATTTTTTGTCAAATATATTTTGCGCCGCATGGACGCGGCGCGCCCATAAATTTCAATTTTTATGTCGCATAACGTCCTATCCGCGCCCTTCCCGTATCCTTCGCAGCCCGCCGCTAACGTACCTGCGCCTTGCTTCCCTGCCGGCGGTGAATAAGCGCCGAGCGGTTTTTTCATCATGGATACCCCTTTTGACCGCAAAAAAAGGGGGAGCGCGGCAAAGCCCATCACTCCCCATTGTTCACCCTTCGTTCTTAATTCTTAATTTTCTATGGAATGACCGCGCTGTAAATCTCGCTCCAGGGGCATTTCAGGTTGGTGCGGCTTTCCCAGCGCAGCGCGAAATAGACGCGCTTCCCGCGCCGGCTTTCGGTGAAGCTGAGGGTGAAGGGGCTCGCGGTGTCGAAGCCGCCGGCGGTGAGTTCGTTTTCGTCCGCGGGCTTCCGGTCGAGGATGGCCCAGCGGATTTCCGCGCCGTGCACCTTGGGGGGCTTGGCGCGGCTTACGGCGCCTTTGTCCCGGTAGCGGATGGCGATCTGCCGGATAACCGAGCTGTCCGCTTCGGCTTCGGGGTAGGTCGCGGGCGCGGCATCCGGGGTGTGGGGGTTTGGGGGCTGGAAACCGGCGTCCATAAGCTGCTCCAGCGTAACAGCCGGATGCTCGATGAAGCGCCGGTAAAAGGAGCTTATCTCCTTGTTAGCCGCCGTGCGCGCCTCGTTTTTGGCCGCGGTCTGGCCCGGCGTATGGGGCGTGAGGACGGCCTGATACGCCGCGTGCCACGCGGTAAACGCCGCGCTCAAAGCCGTAACCTCGGCCGCCTGAATGTGCGTCCACACGGGGTCGCTCCCGCCCGTCATTTTCACCACAAACTGAACCAGATTGTTGAACCACACGTCAAATTCCCCGTCGCTCAGTCTTCGATACCTGTTCATACTATACTCCTTAATAAAAATTAGCGCGCCGTAAATTCCCGGCGCGGCATTTCCGGCTGACGCCGCCGTTTTGCCTGCTGACAAAATCGTCTTGCCTGCTGACAAAACCGTTTTGCCTGCTGACAAAATCGTCTTGTCTGCTGACAAAATCGTCTTGCCTGCTGACAAAACCGTCTTGTCTGCTGACGCCGCCGTCTTGCCTGCTGACAAAATCGTTTTGCCTGCTGACAAAACCGTCTTGCCTGCCGGCGTAAACGTTACGCCGGACAGCAAAACAGGGATACAGTATAATCAATACGGAAAGTTTGCGCAATATGTTGGGGAAATGAAGGATGAGGCCGCCGCAGGCGGCTGAGGAGTCGTCCTTGCGATGGG
>JAITAE010000233.1 GCA_031284295.1 Spirochaetaceae bacterium | reverse complement strand
GCATGGAATACGTATAGTTTGAAATGTAAAAAATTCGATAGGAGCGCTATTAATGAATAATTTTTCCGTAAAAAATTTATACCTTAAACAGATCACGGCGGCGGTTTTTGTAATCGTGTTTGCCTCGTGCGGTTCCGCGCCAAAAGTAACGCGCGTTGAACAGCAGGCGGATTTAAGCGGGTTCTGGGATGATAACGATGTCCAGCAAGTCTGCAACAAACTGATAGAGGGCTGCCTTGAGTCAAACAGTGTTGACAGATTTGTGAATTTGTTCGCTCAAAACCACAAGGGCGAGCCGCCGGCGGCAATTGTTTTACCGTTCAAGAATGCTTCAAGCGAGCATATTGATATGCAAATCGTTTCGAACAATATGCGCGCAAGCATAATCAACAGCGGCAGGCTGGACTTTGTGGAAGGCGGGGACGCCCGCAGCGCGATACGCGCCGAACGCGCCGACCAGAACAACAACAACGCGAGCGAAGATACCGCGTCGACCATGGGCAACGAGACCGGCGCGGCCCTCGCGTTCACCGGGGAAGTCCGCTCTATTGTTGACAGCGCCGGCAACGCGACAACACGGACATACTATGTCAAAGCTACATTGACCAACATGGAAACCAACAGAATACTCTGGGAGGGCACAGAAACCGTACGCAAAAACATTAAACGTTCCGCTTTCAAACCATGAAACACCATTTTACGCCCGTCCTTTTAGTTCTTCTTATTCCACAGATCGTATCGTGTGCGACGGACGGGCGCGCTTACGGCAACATTGACAAGGCTGTGCAGGCTTCAACATTCGAAAAAGGCGTCGAAATTATCGACAAGGCGCAGAAAAGCAAAAAACAAATATATCCCAAAAAGAATGATATACTGCTGTATTTGGACAGAGGACTTCTTGCGCATTACGCGGATATGTATATGGAATCAACGAAGGATTTGGGACAGGCGGAACGTTCGATAGAGGATGCGTTCACAAAAAGCGTCAGCGAGGGAATCGCGTCGTACATACTGAACGACAACGTAAAAGACTATGCGGGCGAAGATTACGAAAATATATATCTGAATGTTTTTAACGCGCTGAATTATTACTACATGGGCAGCACCGAGGACGCTCTTGTAGAAGTACGCAAGACAAACGAAAAACTCCGCGTACTGGCGCAGGAATACGAAAAAACAAACCGGGCAATGAAGGAAAAGTACAAAAACAACCTTTCCGGCGTGAAGCTGCCGGCTGAAAAGCCCGTAAATTTCAACAATTCCGCGCTTGCCGACTACCTGGGCGCTCTTTTTTACCGCGCGGACGGCGCTTATGACGATGCCCGCATAAATTTGTTACAGTTAAAAGACGCATTTATCACGGCGCCCAACGTTTACCGAAGCCCGATTCCGGCCAGCCTGGCCCTGTCGGGCGAGGAGGGCAGCGAAACGGCGGAAGAACTGCAAATCCCAGAAAATGAGGCGCGTGTCAACCTTTTGTGCTTTACAGGTCTTTCGCCAATCAAAAAAGAAAAAGATATCGCGTTCATACTGCCTTTTCAATACGGCTTGGATATGGCGCATCTACGACTTCCCGAACTCGATCCCCGCGCCGATACGGTTACTTCGATAGAACTTGTAACCGGCGGCGAAAAAATAAGACTTGAACTGCTGGAAGATATCGGCACGGCGGTGCAGGAAACGTATAACGCAAAGTATAACAGTGTTTTTTTGAAAACGTTGATACGCACCATCATCAAGTATACGTCCGTGTACGCGATCGCGGAAGCCGCCGCGCAGTCCAGCGGCAGTGAATCTGTCGGGACCCTGACGGCCCTGGCAGCCAAGATTACATTTGACGCGACGGAACGCGCCGATATCAGGATGGAGCGCTACCTTCCCGCAAAGGCATGGATAGGGGCGGTCAATCTTGAGCCCGGTACCCACAACATTACGATACACTACTATGCGGGCGCAACTGAAATAAAAAGCGAGGAAAGAACAATACAGGCCGAAAAGGGACGGCTGAACTTACTGGAGGGTATATGTTTAAAGTAAATATTTTTGGCGATGGACGTAAATGTGTCATTCTGGCCGGCTGCGCCATTCTGGCCGGCTGCGCCAGTTCGCCAAAACCGGCCGCAAGCGGCTCGCCGCTTGCGGATTCCAGGGCGCCCGCGTATCAGGCGATTGACGCGATGAACAGTGGTGGACGAACGGCAAGCCCGCCGGCGGACTTGCCGCAGGCAGCCGCACCCCAGGCGGCTGCCGCGCGGGCGGAACCGGGCTGGGTTTCGTCGCCGTACAGCGTTTATGACCAGGATGCTTACGTTGCGGCGGTTGGTTACGGCGAAAACCGTACCGCGGCGGAGCGTAACGCGCTCGTATCATTGACCGCCGTCTTTGGGCAGTCGATACAGGCCGAAATTTCAAGTATCACCAACTACAGCGAGGCCGTAAACAACGGTTCCATAAATGTCTCTGAAAATAACGCCGTGCGCGAGGCCGTAAAAACATCGTCCGAGATGGATAGCCTTATAGGGGCCGAGATTGCCGATGTATGGCAGAACAGTGCGGACAGGTCGTGGTCGGCGGTCGCCGTGCTGGAAAAGCGGAAGGCCGCCGCGCTGTACGCCGATCTGATACGCGGTAACCAGCGCCTGATAAACGAGATTACAAGCATCCCTGACACTGAAAAAACCAGCCTTGAAGCCTTTTCGCGCTACCGGCTTGCCGCTACGGTTGCCGACACGAACAAACTGTACGCCAGCCTGCTTTCCGTTCTTGGCGCCACTCCTGCCGGACTCAGTCTGTCCGAAATAAAAGGCGGCGGCGATTACCGGCTGGAAGCGGCAAAAGTTGCGCGCACAATACCGATAGCGGTAAAGGTTGAGGGGGACAGGCAGAACCGGATAGGGAACGCGTTTGCCGTAGCGCTTGGCAGGATCGGCTTCAAGAGCGGAGGGACAAACAACCGCTATGTTTTGAACGCTGTGTTGACTCTGGACAGCGCTAATCTTCCTGGCAATCAGTATCAATTTTGCCGCTACAATATCGATGCTTACCTGACGGATACGACCAACGGCAGCCGACTGTCACCGTACAACATCAGCGGGCGTGAGGGACACACCGCGATGAACGAAGCCGAAATACGCGCGGTAAACTCAGCCTCGAAAAAAATCGAATCAGAGTTTGAGCGGGTTTTTGATGACTTTTTTTCAACGAACCTCCTCAGATAGCCGCTACGGATACTGATTTACGGTGGAAGTATTCAGGAAAAAGCGAATTAGGTTTTTACTGCTCGTCGTGTTGCTGGTCGCGAGTCCTGGTTTTGCGCAAAACAGCGAAACGTCTTCGTTCAGCGGCGTTGTTCCGGAGATTTTGATACGGCCGACTCGTGAAACTGAGTGGGCATATCCTTTCGACGCCGTTATCGGGCAGCTTGGCGCCGGCGAAGTGTCTGCCGCCGCAAACACCTATGCACGCGGGATTTTGCGCGATCTGATGCGGCTGAATGACAAGGCGGACACGCTGAAGGACCTTGGCCCCGATTTGCTGGGCGAGGCTATAGCGAAAGTGGGCGAAGCGGAGCCGCGCAAGGTCCGCATCGGCGGCGGGCGGGACGAACCGGACGGCAGCGTCTCGTTTCTGTTCAGATTCATCGGCAGTGAAAAGGAACTATCCGGGGAACTTTACATACGCAGCGTAGCCGGTACATGGAAGGCCGAGGATATAATCTTTGAAGATCCGCAAAAACTCAGCGGCGGCAGCGATTCCGTAAACTCAACTTTTACCCCATACGAACGCTTCTACTAAGTAAGCACTGATTAAAGTACGCATTTTCCCCGTTGGATTCCAGTGTCAAGCACTGGAATGACAAGCAAGGCAACTTGAACCCGGCAAATCCCGGTACAAACAAACCGCCGCCCGACACCGACACCGACACTCACCGGCATTTGTGATTATATTGTTGCTATGAAAAGAGATATCTGTACGCGGGGCAAGATGACGGCGGGGTTATGTGGAAATATGCCGGCTATAATCATGGCCGGCATGATGTTGCTGACAGGTGCAGGTTGCTTTAGTCCGGGGGCGGACGGTCTAGTTGCGGTAGACGAAGCTGTAGGCGTCGTCCTTGGCAGATCGTTTTGGGTGACGCTTGATATTTCAGATACTATAAAGAAATCTTATGACCCTGTATGTGTCTTTGTCGTGGATAGCGACAACAACCAGATAGGAGGGTCTGCCGATTGTGTACCTGACAGTAACGAATACAAAATCACCCTTCCACCGAAATCAAAAAAAGAAGAAGGTTTAAGATATGTGGTGGAATTCACCCAAAAGGTGAGTTAGATAGCCTAGGTGAAAATTTCGCGTCAGACGAAATCGTAATTAGCCTGTTGAAATCACGTTACTGTGTTATTGCCGGCAAGACAATTCCACCGTCCGACGACGAAGAAATACTGGTTATAAACGATAATGTAACTCTTATGATAGGGTATGATCCGGACGGCCTACAGATACCCGACATACCAGGTACCCCCCCCCCCCGATATACATTATCAACCTTAACACCAATGATATTGAGAATTATACCGTCGGTACTGTAACTGCCACCAGTATTGGAACTCCCGCGGATGTGTACGGTTTAACGTCAGCCGGCTTTAGCTGGATACTGGTTTTGAGCAATTCGTACATGCCCGGCGATGGGTTCAGCTTACAGTTTTTGATGGCAGGGGGCCCAAACGCCAAATGTCTTTGCAATGAAAGCTCCGACTGTAGCAGCTTTAGCATCAGTTGCCCCTGTATAATAACACCTTTGGCTAAACCCAAAGATATAACTGATCCTCCTGAAACCGGAGCTACTATTCCAATCATTCTTACGCAAAAAGATCTTATGACTTGTAACGATTTTCCCTTGTTGTTGGATGCGCCCTGAATCTGCGCGTTCATCCCGGTTGCCTGCGCCTTCAAAACAGGACGGGCATCTAACGCGGTTCCCTTAATTTACGTTTCCGTGATTCCGATAATCAGGCAAGATGCAAATGTTAAAGTACCTTGCCGCGTTATGGATTGCCGTGATATTTTATGCCGTTTCATCGTTGTTTGCTGGCGCCGCGGGATTTTTCGCCTACAAGCAGCTTGACGCC
>JAITAE010000174.1 GCA_031284295.1 Spirochaetaceae bacterium | reverse complement strand
AGCCACCGCGGGAATCATGATGTTGATCATCTCCGCCGGGTCCCGCCCCAGCGTTTCGCCGAATATTTTGGAAAGGGGGACAGCCCCCGCGCCCATACCGCCTCCCATGATCGGAATGGTGATATAGAGAATCGCCTGCCGGGCGCCGTACCCGCTGACGGCCCCCACGATCCCTGCCAGAATGATGGCGGCGGCGAGCCCTCCGGCGATGGCCGGAAGGTATCGAACCGCCGCCTTAATAAGGAGCTTCCGGTTCATTCCCATGATGGACCCGGTGATGAGGGACGCAATATAGAAATCCAGGAAGCCCTCCGCCACCTGAAAACTGTCCATGATCTTGATCGCTCCCTCAGGCAAGAGCTTGAAGGTGTTCAGCGCCGCCGAACCGAAGATGATGACAATGGCGCCCCCGCCGAGAAAAGTATTCACGACAGGCAACTTATCCCCGACGAGACCCAAGACCGCCCCGATGACAATCATCAGCGGGAACGCCCCGATCATGCCCTTGGGCAGCTTACCCAAAAAGACCGCCGTCAAAACCACCGCCGCAAAGAGGGCAAAGAGATACCAAGGCATTCCGTAAACCTGCAACACCGCGTTTTTTTCGTGAATACCGCCATTTCCTAATTTCGCGCTCATAAAACACTCCTTAATCGCTGTTTTTAGGGAACTATACATACAACAGCGCCCATTGTATATGCCGGAATTTGTTTTGTCAATTTATTTTTCACCATCCAGACCGGCAGACCGCGCGATCCCCCCTCCCCCGCCTCGCCGCCGGCGGCCTCCCGCCGGCTTCACGGAACGTTCCGCCAACCTGGCGGAACTTTCCGGCAACTTCGCGGCCCTGACCGCCAACCTCGCGGTCGGGGCCGGCAACCTCGCGGTCGAGACCGGCAACCTCGCGGTCGAGACCGGCAACCTCACGGTCGAGACCGGCAACCTCACGGTCTGGGTATGCCTCGCCGTTGAATAAACAGCCGCAATACCGTACACTATCCCCATGCTTCTGTATGTTGTCAAACGGATAGTCATGGCGCTGGTTACGCTGCTCTTAATCATCTGTCTTACGTTTTTTTTGATGAACACCGTGCCGGGCGGGCCCTTTCTGAGCGAGAAGGCGGTTTCGCCGCAGGTGTTGGCGGAGATGGAAGCAAAGTACGGCCTTGATAAACCGCTTCCCGTTCAACTGAAAAACTATATCGCGTCCCTTGTCAGGGGCGATATGGGCGTGTCCCTCAAGATGCAGAAGGGCAGGCCGGTTACGGTCATCATCAAAGAAATGTTTCCCGTGTCGGCGCGTATCGGGTTCATTTCGCTGTTGTGGGCCATAGCCGCGGGTATTTTGATGGGCAGCGCCGCCGCTTACAGGCACGGTAAATGGCAGGACGGTCTGTTGCAGGTCGTCAGCACGCTCGGCGTAGCGTTTCCCGGCTTTGTCGTGGCAACCGTGCTGCTTGTCTGTTTCGCGGGAGGCGTCTGGCATATCTTTCCGGCCATCGGCCTAACGCGGGGGCCTGCGAGCTACGTCCTCCCCTGCTTTACGCTGGGTTTCGCACCGATGTGTTCTATTGCCCGCTACACAAGATCCTCGATGCTTGAGGTGCTGAACAAGGATTACATCAAAACCGCCCGCGCCTACGGCTCGCCCGCAAGTAAAATCGTGTTCAAGTACGCGCTGCGCAACGCCCTGATCCCCGTCGTTACCTATCTGGGGCCGGTAACCGCAGGCGTTCTTACCGGCGGCTTTGTGGTGGAGACGGTCTTTAACATTCCGGGGCTGGGGCGCTACTTCATTCAGAGCATCAACAACCGTGATTACCCGTTAATCATGGGAACAACCATATTTTTCGCGGCGCTGGTAATCGTCATCAGTTTTCTGGTTGACCTGTTATACAATGTTATCGACCCGCGGATGAAAATCCACGGCGGAAATTAGGAGCGGCATGAACGACACTCGGATAATACAGGGAAACGCGGAGGAAGAAGGCCTTTTCGCGCCGGCAGGAGCCGCTGAGAAAAGCGCTTTTGAGCCGCGGCATAAAAGCGTTTCGTACTGGAAGTATGCCTGGCGGCGGCTCAAGGCAAACCGCATGGCGCTCGCCTCGTTATGCTTTATCGTGTTCCTGATACTGTTTGCCTATGCCGGCCCGCTTTTCGTACCCTACGATTACGACGAGCAGATACGGGGCAGCGAGAACCTTAACCTTTTTACCTATTCCGAACAGGAAATGGCGCGTATCAGCGGCGGCGAAAGGGTTTTCCCGCATATACTCGGCACCGATTCGCACGGGAGGGACTTTCTTGAGCGCGTCATGTTCGGCGCGCGCATTTCCCTGCTGATAGGCGTTGCCGCCGCGCTGCTCACGCTCGTAGTCGGCGTGATCTTCGGCTCAATCGCCGGATATGCGGGCGGCAAAGCTGACATGGTGATAATGCGCGTGATCGACATTATTTATTCCGTGCCGGACGTGCTCGTGGTGCTGCTGCTTGCCGTTACCCTTAAACCCCTGCTTGTGGAGTTTGCCAACGGCAATCAGACCAATTTTATGGGCAAGCTGGTGATCGTGCTCGGCCCGAGCATCATCGCGGTATTCATAGCCTTCGCGCTGCTCTACTGGACATCGCTGGCGCGTATCGTGCGGGGGCAGATCATGCGGCTTAAACACGAGGAATATGTGATTGCCGCCCGCGCGCTGGGCGCGGGCGGCCTCAGGATAATTTTCCGGCACCTCTTGCCGAACAGTGTGGACGCGCTGGTAACCGCCGCCTGCCTTCAAATACCAACGGCGATATTCCTTGAATCGTTCCTGTCCTTCCTTGGAATCGGAGTCAGCGCGCCGATGGCAAGTCTGGGTTCCCTTGTCTCGGACTCCCTCAGCGGGATGTACTCGTATACGCACCGGCTCATCATACCCGCCGCCGTGCTGAGCCTCTTGATACTGTCCCTCAACATTTTTGGGGACGGGCTGCGGGATGCCCTCGACCCAAGGTTCAAGAAGTAGGCGGACGGCATGGCAAACACGAACAAACCGCTGCTGGCGGTAAACAATCTGGAAGTTTCATTTTTCACGCACTCAGGCGAGGTAAAGGCTGTCGGCGGCATATCCTACTCGCTGAAAGGCGGCGAAGTGATGGGCATAGCCGGCGAGTCGGGCTCCGGCAAAAGCGTCGGGGCGTACTCGTTGATGGGACTCCTTGAGCCGCCGGGGCGGATTATAGGCGGAAGCGTGGAATTTGAAGGGAAAAATATCCTTGCCTACAGTGAAAAAGAATTGAGGAAGATTCGCGGAAACCGTATCAGCATGATATTTCAAAACCCGATGGAAAGCCTAAATCCCGTGTACACCATCGGTAGTCAGCTTACGTCCGTGCTGCGGGAACACACAAAAGATTTAGGCGGCGTGAAGGTAAGTGCGGACGAAGCCCGCGTCAGGGCGCTTGAAATGCTTCAATTTGCCGGCATCACCAACCCGGAATACCGGCTGAAACAGTATCCGCATGAACTTTCAGGCGGCATGAGGCAGCGGGTAATGATAGCGATGGGGCTGATCTGCGAACCGAGCCTGTTGATAGCGGATGAGCCGACAACCGCGCTCGACGTTACGATTCAGGCTCAGATATTGGAACTGATAAAATCCATGCGGCGGAAAAACGATATGGCGGTAATATTCATCACCCATAACCTCGCGGCGATAGCGGAAATCTGCGACACGGTGGCGGTCATGTACGGAGGCCGCATCGTGGAACAGGGGCCGGTGGAGGATATATTTTACAGGCCGGCCCACCCCTATACAAAGGGGCTGCTCCGTTCCATACCCCGCCTTGACAGGGAGAAGGCCGAGCGGCTGATACCTATCGAAGGCTCGCCCATCAATATGCTGAACCCGCGTCCCGGCTGCCCTTTCGCCCCGCGCTGCGAATTCTGCATGAAAATCTGCGTCCGGCAGAATCCCGAAACGAAAGCCGCCGGCGGAGAGGAACATGAAGCCGCCGTTCACCGTGCCGCCTGCTGGCTTATCGCGAAAAACAGGAGGAATAATTGACGCCCCTCATCGAAGTCAAAGGCTTAACAAAGTATTTCACCGTCAAACCGCAGGCGGGAAAGGAAAAGCGCGTGTACGCGCTGGACAATGTTTCCCTGCATATCGAAGAAGGCGAGACGCTGGGGCTCGTGGGGGAGTCAGGCTGCGGGAAAACCACGCTGGGACGCACGTTGCTGCGCCTATACGAGCCGGACGCGGGGCGCATATTCTTTCGGGGAGATGACATTACCCGTGTAAAAATGCTTCCGTACCGGCGAAAGATGCAGATGATATTTCAGGACCCCTCCTCCTCCCTTGACCCCCGCATGACGGGAGGCGAGATTGTCGGCGAAGCCATCGACATACACCGCCTCGCCGCGTCTCCCCCGGAACGGAGCGAGCGCATCAACGCACTGCTGGCGCGGGTCGGTTTGAACAGCGAACACGCCAACCGCTTCCCGCACGAATTTTCAGGCGGCCAGAAACAGCGTATCGGGATAGCCCGCGCCCTTGCCGTCGAGCCGGACTTTATCGTATGCGATGAGCCGGTTTCCGCGCTTGACGTGTCGATTCAGTCCCAAATCGTGAATATGCTTGAGGATATGCAGGCGGAACTGCGCCTTACCTACCTGTTCATCGCCCACGATATTTTTGTGGTACGCCATATCTCACGGCGTATCGGGGTGATGTATCTGGGTCATCTGGTTGAATTGGCGGAAAGCGCCGAAATCGCGGCCGCTCCGGCGCACCCGTACACGCAGACGCTGCTTCAGTCTGTCCCCATCCCCGACCCGAAAATCACCCGATCGCGCAAGCGTGTCGTGCTGGAGGGAGAGATACCCAGCCCGCTGAACATACCGGCAGGCTGCGCCTTCAGGACACTCTGTCCGCAGGCGGAGAAGCGTTGCGCCGAGTCCGTCCCCGAATTACAGGAAGTCGCAAGCGGGCATTGGGCGGCCTGCCATCTTATATCAAGGAGCTAGTATTTATGAAAAAAAGGTTGTTTGTGGCGCTGGCGGCGTTGGCCGCTCTGTCCGCCATCGCCGGATGTTCAAGGTATAACGGGGACGCGGATACTATCGTGGTGGTGGTAGGTTCGGAGCCGAATACGATGGACCCCGCGCTCAACAGCGCCCTTGACGCTTTCGTCTACCTTGCGCAGATGTTTGAAGGTCTTTACAGGTACGAGGACGACGGGCAGGGGGTCGCCCGGCTCGTTCCGGGGCTGGCCTCCGGTGCTCCCGCCAAAACGCTGAACGCCGACGGTTCGGTGGTCTACACCTACACGCTCCGCGGCGGCCTTAAATGGTCGGACGGCAAGGACTTGACGGCGGACGACATCGTATATTCGTGGCGGCGGCTCGTTGATCCCGCCACCGCCGCCGACTACAACTACATGATCAACATGGTAAAAAACGCCGAAGCAATCATGGACGGCACGCTGGACAAAGCGGAACTGGGCGTCAAGGCCCTGGACGGCTCAACGCTCGAAGTAACCCTTACCTACGACTGCCCCTTTTTTGACGAGGTGCTGAGTTTCTCCGCTACGTTTCCGGTGCGGCAAGACAGCATCGAAAGAGCGGGCGATCAGTGGACGTTCAGCCCGTCAAGCTATATCGGCAACGGCCCCTACCGGCTGAAAGAATGGGTTCACAACAGCTATCTGAGCCTTGAAAAGAACCCGTACTACTACAAGGAAGTTACCGGCCCTGATAACATACGCTTTGATTTGATGGACGACGCAAACGCGATTCTGGCAGGCTTCCGCAACAATGAACTCGACTTTATTCGAAGCATACCTGTTGACGAAGTGCAGAGCCTGCTGGATACCGGCGAGCTGCAAACCACCGACTATCTGGCCGTCTCTCATGTTAGTTTCAACAACCAAATACCGCCGTTCAACGATATGCGGGTACGAAAAGCCTTTTCCCTTGCCATAGACCGCAGCTACATCGTTGAGCATATCACCCGCGCCGGTCAGAAACCGGCGGGCGGCATTGTGCCTTACGGCGTAGAGGACGCAGAGGCGGGCAGCGACTTCCGCGAAAAGGGCGGTAACTACTACAGCCTTACGGACGAGGATTATATAAACAACCGCGCCGAGGCCCAAAAGTTGCTTGCCGAGGCGGGCTACCCCGGCGGAGCCGGCTTCCCTGTCGTGGAATATATCTACAACACCGACAATATGAACCAGGCCATCGCCGAAACCCTGCAAAATATGTGGAAAACCGTTCTCGGCGTAACCGTAACCATAAGCAGTCAGGACTGGGCTGTCTTTCTCGACACTCGCAAAAACGGCAACTATCAGATTGCCCGCGACAACTGGATCGCCGATTACAACGATCCGATAACTTTTCTCGAATTGTTTGCCACCGGAAACGGAAACAACAATCCTCAATACTCAAATCCCCGGTTTGATGCGTTGCTGAAGCAGGCGCGCGCAATGTCCGCGCAGGAAAGCCGCATGAAGCTTTTCCATCAGGCGGAAGATATACTGGTTGGCGAAGACTCAAGCGTGGCTCCCGTATACTTCTACGTGGATACCTACCTGCTTAACCCCGGAATCACCGGCATATACTACAACTCACTCGGCCTGTTCATGTTCGACGCCGCAAAAATAGAGCGGTAGAGCCTTTTAGA
>JAITAE010000115.1 GCA_031284295.1 Spirochaetaceae bacterium | reverse complement strand
GCGTTGCGTTTCCAAATATGGAGCAGAGCCGTAAGCGCGGAAGCCGATATGACGGGCAGCGCGTTTGTAATGCTTTCTTTGACCGGCGCGGCGACGGCGTTAAAACAGAGCACGGTCATCGCCAGCGGCGGTACGGTCCTTTCGACAAACAGTAAAAACTTGTTCTCGCGCGCAGCGCCCGTTTTCCCGCCGCGAAAAAATATGAATGGAAAGACGCGGCAAAAGAAAATCACCGCGCCCATAACAAAAGTATAAATTGTTGTTTCCGGCGCACGTAACATTATATTTTCTCCACCTGAGATTTTGGTGAAAAAATCTGCACTGCCGCGAGGGCCGCCGCAAGGGCGGAAAGCAGCGAGACGCGGGCAGGCAAAAAAATAACAGTCAGCACGGCAGCCAGGGCCGCAATAGCAAACGGTAAGATTTTTTTTACCCGCATGATCTGTTCGATCATCAGTACTATGAACAGCGCGGTAAGCGCAAACGATATGCCTTCAAAGTTAAACGGTAATACCGCACCAGCAAATGCGCCTATCAGTGTACCGAAAACCCAGTACAGATGATTCAGCGCGGAGACGTACAGCATGAATATGCCGCGCTCACGCGCGTCCCTGCCGTACCGGTTCTTCTCCTCCGGCGCTTCCGGCGAACCGGAAGCGCCGTCGAGCGCCGAAAGAAGCGCGAAAGTTTCATCCGTCAGCGCAAAGATGAGGTACGGTTTGCAGGCGCCCGGTACATTAAATTTCTTGAACATCGTTATACCGTAAGCGATATGCCGCGCGTTAACGACAAGCTGAACTATAGCGGACTCGGCGAGCCCCGCGCCGGATGCGAACAGGCCAACCGCTATATACTGTCCCGCGCCGGTGTACATCACGACACTCATTAGCAGGGCAAGACTCCACGTGTAGCCCGCCTCGGACATCATCAGGCCAAAGGCGGCGCCGGTGGCAAGGTAACCCAACAGAACCGGAAGCGAATACTTAAAGGCTCCCCAAAAAAGTCGTAAGTTAAGCATATTTCATCATAGCATTAACGATGCCCGATTACGCCCATAGTGCCTCCCCCCCCCCCCCGGTGCGCGGCGGTTTGGCTCCTCTACTTTTTGCGTAAGCGCTTTTTGAAACTCGCTTCGATGTTAAGCAGCACGACGCCGATAAACGACGCTACAAGGCTGAATACAAGAATACCGGCCACCGCAAAAACATGGTCATGAAACGGAAGCCTGACATTCATTCCGTAAAAACTGTAAATCAGAGTCGGTATCATCAATACAATGTTCACTATGGCAAGGCGTTTCATAACTATATTCAGGTTGTTGGAAATAACGCTGGCAAACGCGTCCATCGTTCCTGTAAGGATTGATGAATAAATATTCGCCATCTCCATAGCCTGAATATTTTCCGTAACAACATCTTCCAGCAAATCTTGTTCATCCTCTTTTAGCCGCAGTAAAGGCGACTTTTGCATCTTTTCAAGCAGCAGGCCGTTTGATTTTATGCTGGTTGTAAAATAGACAAGCGATTTTTGAAGTGTCAATAACTGTACCAGTTCGTTGTTATGGACGGATTTTTGCAGAGCCTTTTCGATCTCACTTGAATTGCGGTTAAGTTCTTTTAACGCGCGCAAAAAAGTATAGGCGGCCCGGCTTAACATATTCAAAACAAAGGCGTTCTGGCTTCGCAACGCAAAGCCCCTTATTCTGTTGGACGCAATATCCTGCAGGGCATCACTGGATCGCTGGCAAATAGTAACAATTTTGTCAGAAAATAAAATAATGCCGAGCGGCACGGTAAAACAGGGAATCTCGTTATTGTTATCCCATACAGGCAGGCGCACAATTATAGCAGTATAATCATCTTCCTGTTCGATGCGCGCCTGTTCATCTGTATCCATTATGTCGGTTAACAGTTCGCCCGCAATGCCGAAATCCTGCTCAAGCCTTTGTAAATCGGCTTTATCGACATTGCGGGCGTCTATCCAGCACCCTGTACATGGCGCGTTTATTTCGATGATGCCTTCGGCGCCCTGTACCCTAATTGTTATCATTACTTATGCTAATGCGTTATTGTAATAACTGCAAGACGGTCTGCGCCCTCTGGTTTGCCTGTGCAAGCATTGCCGTACCGCTCTGGCTGAGGATCTGATTTTTCGTATAATCGACCATCTCATTAGCCATATCCGTATCACGTATGCGGGACTCGGCAGCCTGTAAATTCTCAGCGCCAATATCAAGGCCACGGATTGCGTGTTCCATGCGGTTATAGTACGCGCCAAGGTCGGCCCGCTGCTTGCTGATTGCCTTCAACGCCTCGTCAAGTGTACCGATTGCGCGGTTGGAGTCATCCACGGTTTCCAGTGACATGATTGTATCGTCGTCTAAGTCGCGCAATCCAAGGGACTTTGTTGTCATCGTGCCTATATAGACGCGCTCACGCTGATCCATATTTGCGCCAATGTGAAACCACATTGATGCCGTTACATCATTAGCACCTGTTTCACGGGCAAAACGTCCTGTCAGCATATTCATTCCGTTAAACTGGGCATGGCTTGCTATACGGTCAACTTCATCAATCAGTGAAGAAACCTCTACCTGAATTTGCATTCTGTCTTCCGACGTATATACGCCGTTGGCAGACTGTACCGCGAGCTCGCGCAGACGCTGAATAATATCCTGTGTTTCCTGCAGGTAACCTTCAGTTGTTTGAATAAAGGAGATGCCATTCTGCGCATTTGTAGACGCCTGATTCAGGCCGCGTATCTGGCTTCGTAATTTTTCGGATACGGCAAGTCCCGATGCGTCATCTCCGGCACGGTTTATACGAAGTCCGCTCGATAATCTTTCGCTATTTTTATCTAAATACCCTTGCGTGACCTTTAAAGATCTGTTTGCAAACATGGCGCTAAGATTGTGGTTAATAATCATAATTTACTCCTGCTTGGTTTTAAGTACCGGGGCGGTTCAAGTTGACTCTCTTCTTTTGATTGCTTACAGCCCGGCAATATTTAACCTTACTTGAATATCGGACTTACATAAATTCACTTTAGTTTTTTATAATAGACTTGTTTGACAACCCGGTTGCTTGTCTTGCGGCTTTTCAGGCTAAGAGCCTGCGAACCGAAGGTTCGACAAAACCGCGTTTTTCATTATGGACATTCTTCTGAAACTGAAGTTTCCAAACAACGCTAATAGAGGGATAGCGGGTATGTCGCCTGTTGAGTGGGCTGACAGCCCCGTTAACTGGTCAGTGTAAACTACTCAGGCTTTTTGCGAGCTTTACGATATAGTCAGGCGCGTCTTCCATCATGTCAAAGCCGACATGGCTTCCCGTCAAAAGGCGGTTGTTCTTTATATTTACAATTTCACCCAGCATTTCAAAAGGCGGTTTTGGCGGTGTTGTGAGTGACGATATTTTGCAGATTAATACAAAATCGGCGGCAATTAAATCAGTTTTGTCAATAATGGCGCTTTGTGCTGATTTTCTTTCTTTTTCATAGGCAATAGCCGCGGCGTCAATGTTGTCGGTACGCGGAAATACCCTGAACATTCCATTGTTTGCCATCTCGTTTGCCAAAAGCTGCG
>JAITAE010000316.1 GCA_031284295.1 Spirochaetaceae bacterium | reverse complement strand
CCTGACTGGTACAGCACGGCTATAACATTCATGTTGTCCACATGAAACTTTTGGAAGTCAGCGGCGGAAATCTCGTTCTTTTCCAGAGTGAGTATGTCCATCTTTTGCGCTTCCATCAGCTTTATCAAAAACATTGGCGTCCCTGTCGCAAACCAGTATGTTTCAAATCTGCCGTTGTTATCAAAATGATTTAGCAGGCCAAAAGGGTTGTAAACGGTAAGGTCTTTTTCAGAAAACCTGTAGCCGTTATAGAAACGCTTTACTTTATCGAGGTATTCCCGCCTGTCCATGCCGTTTTCACTTGTGATACGCTCGATTTCCGGTTCAAAGCAGCTTTCCATCTCGGCCTGCGTTATGCCGCAGATATCGCAGTAGGCGGGATTCAGAGAAATGTCTTTTAGGTTATTTAACTGGGAAAAGATGCTGACCTGAGAAAACTTTGTAACGCCTGTCAGCAGCGCGAAGCGCAGGTGTTCGTCGCTCGATTTAAGAACGCCGTAAAAGCCGCGCAGTTCGTTCTTTAAGGTTTCGTGAACTTCGCGGTCGTTTATCGTATCCAGCAGGGGCTTGTCGTACTCATCTATGATAACGGCGGCTTTTTCGTTGAATTTGGCGGCAAGGTTTTGTATAAGGTTAAAAAATCTGTCGCTAATGTCATTGCCGGCGGCGGGAACATCATATTTTTTTTCAACTATTGTCAAAACGGTATTCAGCCTGTTTTGCAGGGCACGGCTTCCGCCGCCTTGATAATCGGCGGGATTTAGGTCTATGTGGATGACCGGATGTTTTTTCCATTCCCAGTCAAGGGAGTCTATCGCGAGGCCGGAAAACAGCTCGCGGCGTCCAGCAAAGAGGGCGGCGAGCGTGGAACATAGCAGGCTTTTCCCGAAACGGCGGGGACGGGCAAGGAATATGAATTTGCCGGAATCTGTAACATGGTCGTAAATCCGCGCTGTTTTATCGACGTATACTAGCTTGTCTTCGGAAATCTCCGAAAAAGTCTGTACCCCAATCGGCAAACGGCGTTTCTTCATGGGTTTATTGTAAGCGGTTTTACCGGCACGGTAAAGTAACAAAGGCCGGGATGCTCCCGGTTCCCACATATACATCTCTCCGCCACATCCGTATACGAGGCGTCCTCTATCACTCGGCTGGACATCAGCCCAGTCGTGTAACAACACCGGTAGCATCACCATCATCTCAGGCGGATACTGTTCGCTCCCGCTTTCCCGGACGACTCGACAGCCGCCTGCCGGCGCTCCTCCCTGACCGGGCGTTTAGGCGGCGGATTAGGGGGTAGCCCGCAACCGTGTGCGGGCGTAGGGGGCGCAGCGATGATGCGGCTATATGCCGGTGACGGCATGGAAAACAGCGCCCCCCTTGTATCAAGAATCATTGAGACCTGGTAAATAACCAGGACAATCACAGTGCTGCCAGCGTATTTAAACCCACTGCGGGCCGCCTTGACTTTATTTTTGGGAAAGACTATCGTTTATCAACTTAACGAATGGACGGTAACCTACCGCCCTTTCACTTGTTAGAAGTATAGGACATTTTATGACAAGGACGGAAATAATACAAGCCGCGTTTGAAACGTGGGGGGCCGTGGGCTATCAGGCAACAAGCCTGTCGGCGCTTGCGGACACGCTCGGAGTAACAAAGACGGCGTTGTACCATCATTTCAAAAACAAGGACGATATACTCGGCGCGATGTACGACACTTTTTTTGATAGCATGGGCGATAAGCTCAGACCGCTTTTTGAAAAAACGATTGCCTGTATCGAGGACGGCGCGAGCAAGGCTGATGTTTTTGAATCGATTCTGCTTGTCAACAATGAAATCACGGAATTCTTCGTCAAAAACCCGTGGTATTTCATGTTTTCGCTGATAAAAGTGCATGGAAATACGGACTGTAGGCTGAATTCCTCCATCCAACTGAGGGAACGGGGGCTTGATTTTGAGAAAATGCGGCAGATTGAAGTCTACCTTGGCGATAAAGATCGCTATCCGCTGCTTTTTCAGCTTGTTTTTGCCTGTTCACTCTGCATCATTGCCCATTTTTTGGAGGTATTGTGGACGGAGGGGCGGCTGGAGACGGGCGTCTGTGAAATTACGGATAAGGTAAACGGATTCATAAGGCACGGCATGGGCTTTAGGAGGGAAAAAATAGATTCGCTTGACTGGGAAGCGCTGGAAAAGGCTGCCGAATGGCGTGAAACTGAAGGGGGGGGGGGGGGTAGGCGCAGGAGGCTTATCAAGGTGGTCGCCAGCGTTGTCGCGGCGGCGGACCCCTGGGCCGCCTCGATGGCTATGGTGGCCAAGAAATCAGGGCTTTCCAAGAGCGGGCTTTACGCCCATTTTGCCAGCAAGCGGGATATGCTGCGCCAGCTTTTTTTGGAGGAGTTTGACGGCGTGATACGGTACGCGCAGGCTGTATCAAAAAAGTCCGGCGTTCCCGAAGAACAGCTTTATATGGCAATCCGCGCGGTCGAAGGTTTTTTGACATCGGAGCCTGAGTTTCTTGCCGCCATTGGCAGCCTGAAAACAAGGCGCATCAATTTTGATATGGACAGGATAGAAGATATGCACAGGGATAACGGGGAGTGCCTCAACAAATTTTCCCAGGTTTTTTCGGAGATAAAAGACGCGGAAGGTGAGCCGCTGATAGATGAAACCACTGTCGGTGTTATTTTGTTTCTATTGACGGATACGCTTATCGGAAAACCGGACGCAATGGAATATAAGGCAATACCCGATGAAAGCCTTAGAATCCTTTACAGATTTATAGCGCTGGGGATGGAAGGCGCAAAGTAACAGGAAGTTTCTTAGGGTAACGATGATTGACTTGAGGCTTCGCCAATGTAGTTGGCGCATCACCGGTACCCTAAGGAGCAAGCTCATTTCATTGCACAAATGTGTCAATTAAATTGACATTCGTATTAAAGCAGCGCCGATTGCGCATTCGCATAAATCAGTGCTTCTAGGAAAGTTTTATAGAGGAGATAATGGCTAACAGGAATCTACTATTTTTAACATTCGTTGTGTTTCAGGTATTGAACCTGAACACTCTCTTTGCACAGGAAACTGACGGCAAGATGAGGCTTTCGCCGGATGAGGCCGTGGATTTGGCGATCAGGAACAACCTGACGCTTGAAATCCAGCGGGCCGGCACGGACACGAAAAAGCGCGCTTCGGACTATGTGTGGAACAAGTTTTTGCCGGCGGTGAGCCTGTCGGCTGGGCCGAGCCTTAATTCGCAAAATTCCAAGGCTACCGGTGATTTTCAGACGCCGGGCCAAACGGAACAGACGCAGGCCACATCATCGGCAGGATTTCAGGGGCAGGTACAGGCGCAGCTTGCAATCAACTTTGCGCTGTTCGAGGGGATAAAGTCGCTCAAGCTGGATTACCAGACGGGGCTCCTTTCGCTGGAGCAGGCAAAATCGCAGTTGGAACGGGATGTAAGGAAGTCGTACTACAGCATCATGCTGCTGGAAGAACAGTGGAAGCTGCTTAACGAGAGCCTTAACAACGCGGAACAGCAGCGGCAGTCGATGGAAAGCCAGTACAAGGCAGGCAGGCAGCCTGAGCTGAGTTATTTGCAGGCCCGCGTTAATGTCGAGACGATGAAGCCTTCGGTGGACGAGGCGGCCAACGGGCTGCGCCTTGCAAAATCAAGCTTCGCGATGACGCTCGGCCTGCCGCTCGATACGGACTTTGAACTGGCCCTGCCGGTTGACGGGACGCGCTACATACCGCTCGACACAAAAGACCTGGTAAGGCAGGCGAGGGACAATAACCCCGACATCCTGGTAAGAAAGCATCAGCTTAGAACCCTGTTGAGTCAGAGAAAGGCGCAAGTTTATCAGAAAATGACGCCCAACCTTTCACTCGGCTGGACGGGCGGGCTGTCCAGCAACGGGTCAAAAACGGGTGTAGAAACCAATCTTTCAGATTCAATAACGATGAATCAGGATGTCTTGTCTACAAGCAGCGCGTTTACGCTGATGCTGTCGTGGACGGCCACAAGTCTGCTGCCTTTCAGTGTGGACGCCCAGGCGATAAAGGATTTGGACAACAACATCAAGACGCTCAGTATACAGATAGCGCTGGCGGAGCAGAGTACCGAGCTTGAGCTGAACAACAAGGTGTATTCGCTGGAACAGATCAGGGCGAACATCGATGCGCGGCGGGCGGCTGTGGAGCTTGCGGAGCGCAGTTACAACGAGACGATGCGGGCGTACAACAGCGGACTGCAAAGCCTGCTGCAGGTACAGGACGCTGAAGAAAAACTTAGGACCGCCCGCATGAACTTGTACCAGCAGGAATCGGGCTATCTGCAGGGCTTGATAGAGCTTGAGTATTCGATAGGGCTTCCGTTTGGGACCTTAATGACACAGTCTGAGGACAGTCCCTAAAAAAATTATTTAACCCATGTTATATGTGAGGCGGCTTTAGTTCCGAATAGAGATAATCCTGTTAAAATGGGGATTACCGGAGTTAAAAGCTTCGGCATTGGAATTCAGGACGTGGACATCGGAGTCCGGAACATCGATTTCGGAGTTCGAGGCCGCGTATGAAATAGATTAAAGATAAGGAAGGAGCATTTGAAAATCATCAAAACAAAAATTTTGCGAAAAAAACCGGCGGCGGTATCCGCGCTTGTTTTTATCATGACCGTTTGGCTGCTTGCCGGGTGCAAACCGAAAGAACAGGGGCCGGAACGAGGGCCGGCGCAGACCGTATTCGCGGTCAGCGCCGTTACGCTGGCGTGGGGAGATATAGCGGACTACCTTACGCTTTCCGGCGATATGGTGGCCGGCTCGTCGGTGGATGTGTATTCAGACACGGCAGGCACGATAACGGAGCGCCGTGTTTCCATAGGCAGCCGCGTCGAAAAGGACAGGTCAATAATAGCGATGGTTGACCCGTCCCAGCCGGGAATGCAGTACATGGCGAATATTGTACGCGCCCCCATATCCGGCGTCATCTCCGCTCTGCCGGGGCAGGTTGGCATGAAAATCAGCCAAAGCTCCCCGATAGCCGTTATTTCAGGCGGCGGCGGCCTTGAAATCCAACTCTATGTCGCCGAGCGCTTCATATACCGGATAAAAATGGGGCTGCCCTGCGAAATAACGCTTGACGCTTATCCGGGCGATAATTTCCGCGGACGAATCTCCGAGATAAGTCCCGTAGTGGACACGTCCTCCCGCACGATGATGATCAAGGTGAACGTTGATAATCCGGGCGACAAGCTGAAAGCCGGTATGTTTGCCAAGGTAAAGATCATCACGGAAGAAAAGAAGAATGTTATCACGGTACCGGAAAACGCCGTTTTGCAGCGCGGGGGACAGAATTTTGTTTACACGGTGCAGGATGACGATCCCGATCCCGATTCAAAAACGAAGACGGTGAAACGGACGCTCGTCAGCCTAGGGCTGAATGTGGACAATATGTTCGAGATAACGGACGGGCTTAAGGCCGGCGATGAAATTATAGTGCGCGGGCAAACAACGCTTACCGACGGCAGTCGCGTAAACATCATACAGTAGGGGTAAAAATGAGTTTAGCAAAAACAGTAGTTTCGCGTCCCACGACGCTGTTCATAATATTTATCCTGTTGCTTGGGCTGGGCGGTTTTGCGCTGCTCAATCTGCCAATAGACCTTACGCCGGATGTTAGTTTTCCGTACGTAATGGTTTCCACGACATATACCGGCGCGGGCCCTGAGGAAGTGGAACGTTCCATATCGCGCCCGCTCGAGGCGGCGCTTTCCAGCGTTTCTAACCTGAAACAGATAAATTCTACATCCTCCAAAGGGTCAAGCATGGTATCGCTGGAATTCAACTATGGCACTGACATTGCGGACGCCACCAACTCTATACGCGACGCGCTGGACAGGGTGCGCCGTTACCTGCCGGATGACGCCGACTCGCCTACGATTTTCAAATTCGACCCCTCGATGATACCGGTGATGGGCTTGATGGTTACGTCTGAAAACCGTTCTCCCGAAGACCTGCGCCAGATTGCAAATGACTCGATAGTCCCGCGTCTGGAACAGATTCCCGGCGTCGCGACAGCCAGCATAAGCGGCGGGCGGGACAAACAGATACGTGTCGAGATACAGTCCTCGCGGCTGGAAGCGTACGGGCTCACCGTTAGCCAGCTTCAGCAGATGTTGACCGCGCAGAACGCGCAGGTCGCGGCGGGTTCTATCACGGAAAACGGCATTTCTTACATTCTAAACACGATGGGCGAGTACAACACGCTGGATGAGATACGGAACACCGTCATATACTACGCCCCGAATACCGGAGCCGATGGACGGCAGGGCCAGCCTATCGAGGTATACATGCGCGACATCGCCGACGTACGCGAAGGTTACGCGGACCGGCAAAGCGTGGTCTATGTCAACGGGCAGGAGGCGGTCCAGCTTTCCGTGCAGAAACAGAGCGGCAAGAATTCGGTGCAGGTTGCCAAAGATATGCGCAAACGGCTTGTAGACCTGGTAAGCGAACTGCCGAGTGATATAAAAATTACAGAAATCTTTAATACTACCGACATAATCGAAGATTCGATTAACAACGTAACGTCCAGCGCGGTCAGCGGCGCGGTTCTGGCCGTGCTGATACTGTTTTTGTTCCTGCGTTCGATAAAGCCGACCATCATCATCGGTATCAGTATCCCCGTTTCCATTATTATAACATTGATGCTGATGTACTTCTGGGGCTTTACGCTGAATCTGATGACGCTTGCCGGGCTCATACTCGGCGTGGGGATGCTGGTGGATAACTCGATAGTCATCCTTGAGAACATCTACCACTACCGCGAAAAGGGCGCGAAACTGATACCGGCGGCGGTTTTGGGTACGCAGGAAATGATTGTCGCTATAACCTGTTCAACGCTCACGACGTTGTGCGTGTTTCTGCCGTTAGTGATGTTTCAAGGACTCCTGGAAATGGCGGGTGAAATGTTTGCCGGGCTCGCGTTTACAGTTGTTTTTTCGCTTGCTATATCGCTGTTTGTCGCGATATTCCTTGTACCCGTCCTATCAAGCCACTACTTTCCGCTTTTAACCAGAAAGCAGGCCCCGCTGAAAGGGCCGCTTGCCGTAATTGACGGCGGTTTTGCGCGTTTTCTGCTCGGCATGGAATCGGGGTACAAGAAACTTGTCGCAAAAGTGCTTCGGCACAAGATGCTTGTTGTAGGATTTCTTTTACTCCTCTTTATAGGCAGCATCCTGCTTATTCCAAGAATCGGCTGGATATTCATGCCAGAGTCGGCGGCGGATTCCGTTTCGATAAACATTACGATGCCGCTTGGTACGGCGCTGCCGGAAACCGAAAAAACCTTGAAGCAGGTAGAGGCGATAATCAAAAACGAGCTGACAAAGGACGGCAAGGAAGCCTACGAGCGCTTGGTACTTAACGCGGGCGGCGGCGGACGCTTCAGCAGCGGCGGCTCAAATACAGGCTCGTTGCGCATAAACCTGCCGGAATACGACAAACAAATTATGAACGCGGACGAAATTCAGGCCGTAATTCGTCCCTACTTTAACCAGTTTCCCGGCGTGCTGTTCAGGTTTTCCAGCGGCGGCGGCATGATGATGGGCGGTAGCAGCAACCCGATAGATATAGTCCTGCACACTGAGGATTTGGTAAAGGGAAAGGCCATAGCGGATAAAATATCCGACCTGTTGAAAGATAATATATCGGAGGTAACAGAACCTCAGGTAAGCCTTAACGACGGACTACCGCAGATTGAGATCGAACTGGACCGCGAGCGTATGTACGCGCTCGGCCTTAACGCTTACACGATAGGCAACGAGATCAAGGCGGCGGTTGACGGCATAACCGCTTCACAGTTCAAAAGCGGCAACGATGACCTTGACATAATACTGATTCTGGCGGAGGCGGACAGGAACAGCAGGCCGGCCCTAGACCACATATTCGTGCGAAGCTCGGTTACAGGCGCGCGCGTCCCCTTGTCCAACTTTGCGGACTATAAAGAAGGTACAGGCCCGATGACGATAAGCCGCGAGGATCAGAACCGCGTGATCCACGTAACCGCCGGCGTTAAGCCCGGCACAAAACTAAACGAAGTCGAGGCGCAGATTCAGGCTATGGTAAAGGCCGAAATACCGGCGGAAGACGATGTTATCATAACCTACGCGGGCGACAATTCCGAAATGCTCAAAATGATGATAAACTTTGTACTGATAATGATAGTCGCCGTCGCGCTGGTCTTTGGCGTTATGGCAAGTTTGTTTGAAAGTTTCCGTGACCCGTTCATAATCATATTTACTATTCCGCTGAGTATCATCGGCGTTGTGGCGATATACGCGATCACGGGCGACCGCTTCAACATCCTTACCGCCGTCGGCATACTCGTGCTGCTCGGCGTAATCGTAAACAACGGCATCGTGCTGGTTGACTATACAAACCTGCTGCGAAAGCGCGGGTTTGGCCTGAATGAGGCCTGTATCGAGGCCGCCGGTAACAGGCTGCGCCCGATCCTTATGTCAACGCTTACCACCGTGCTGGGCTTGGCTCCTATGGCGTTTTTCCCCGGCGAGGGTTCCGAGATGGTCGCGCCTATCGGCAAAACAGTTTTCGGCGGCCTTACTTTTGGTACGCTGATGACGCTGTTTTTGATGCCGGCAATCTACGCGAAAATCAACAAGCATGACGATGAGCGCCGTTCCATTGCCGATATGAAACGCGAAGGCATAGCGTCCGGTTTAAGCAAGGCTGATCTGAAAAATCTTATAAAACAGAAAAGAGCCGAGCAGCACGAAAATGAAAAAAGAATGGCGGAGGCCGCAAAAAATAGGGAATAGCGGCGCTCCGGCCTATTGAACGGCGGGCAGCTTGACGTATGGCGGGGCTATTATTACAATAAATATGAGACCTTTATCAAAACCCGCACGGGTTTTGATAAAGTCCCGCTGAACTTAAGGTTGCGAAACCAAGTTCAAATACATGGTTGGGAGATTTTTATGATCAGCTTTACGCTTGATGAAGCGGCAAAGGATTTTGAAGAAAAATTTAAATCAAACGGTTTTAAGCGTTCTATTTTACCAAATTCCGCAGTCGATTATACAAACGAAAAACAGGACCGGGACACAGAAGCCGTTCGTGATTTTTTTGCTACAGACACATTGAATTATATTGCCAAATTGAGATGAGCGAAAAATTCATAACAGATCCGGGTTACAAGTATTTGCTTGAATATTTTCCAGGCAATACTATTTTCAGGCGGTTCAGGGCGCTTCTGACCGAGACTGTTGAAGTTGTCAGGGCCTTGAATATTCAGGATTATGTTGATATTAGAGTTGTTCAAAAACTTCAGTTTTTGAACAACTTCCGCTTAAAAACTGCAAAATGCCGCGCATTTTGCGAGACTTGTGTGAGAATCAATAAGATTCTTGAACAAATCCTTGAACAAATCCATTGACAACGGAGCCGTACCGGTACACTATTAAAACAATTATGAGTATTCCAAAAATATTTACAACTTCTTTTGCAAGCATCTACCCGTTTTATATTCAAAAAGCGGAAAAAAAAGGCCGCACAAAAGCGGAGGTTGATACTATTATTTGTTGGCTGACAGGATATGACAAACAGTTATTGCAGCAACAAATAGACAAAAACATTGATTTTGAAACTTTTTTCGCGCAAGCGCCTCAGATAAATCCAAACGTTTCACAAATTAAAGGCGTAATTTGCGGTTACCGTGTAGAAGAAATTGAAGATAAACTCATGCAAAAAATTCGTTTCTTGGATAAATTGATTGATGAATTGGCGAAAGGAAAAGTGCTGGAGAAAATT
>JAITAE010000312.1 GCA_031284295.1 Spirochaetaceae bacterium | reverse complement strand
CATGGTTTCCTGCGTAATTATGACGGGCGGCGTCATAGATAAATTCATCGGGGACGCGGTCATGGCGCACTGGGGCGCGGTGGAAAGCTCAGGAAGCGCGGAGGCGGACGCCTTTTGCGCGGTGCGCACCGCCTTGATGATGCGGGCAAGCCTGTACTGCTTCAACAAATCAAGGGGCGGCGTGAAGAATCCCGTCATCAAGATAGGCTGCGGCCTGAGCAGCGGTACGGTTGTCGCGGGGCAAATCGGATCGGACGAACGGGTCATATTTACCGTGATAGGCGATGTAGTCAGCTTTGCGGCCCGCACTGAGACTTTCAACAAGCCTTTTGGTACAGAGATACTGATAACGGAGCATACATGGAAGCTGGTAAAAGAACATATCATAGCGCAGGAAATGGGCACGGTTACGGACAGAGGCAGGGAGGTAAAGATTTTTACCGTAATCAACATCAAGGACGGACCCGAAGCGGACCTGTTGCTTAAGGATTTGAAAAAGATACCAAAAACCGATTCCTCGATATGCAGAATGTGCGTAGGGCCGGGAGGCCCGCATAGTCTCGATGAACTGAGAAAACTGCTGGGAATACCAACGCCGGATTTGAGCAATTTGAATCTTGGCAAAGCAGAAAAAAAATACAGCGTAGCCTCGTAAAGCGGCTGCGGAAACAGCTGAGATATGAAAAAAAGGAAAAATGAACGCGGCGGCGGCAGGCGGCAAAAAATAATTGATATACTCGTTATAATTTTCTGCGCCGGCGGGGCCGCGCTTATGTTTTTTCTGTTTTGGCGCGATTTGAACGCGACTCTTACCAAGCAAAATGAAACGCCGATAGCCGTTATCAGTTTTAAGCAAAAGACGGCGCAGCGGCGTTTCGGCGACAGAACCATCTGGGATTTGCTAAAACAAGACTCGCCTATATATTCCAGAGATGTTATACATACAGCCGATCTTTCGGAAGCGACAATTCTCTTTTCCCGCGATGAAACGTCAGTAGGGATGAGCGAGAACAGCCAGATACAGGTGTTCGAGACCGAAAAGGGTAAACGCATTGAGTTATCCAGCGGAGCGGTAAGCATCAATGGCGGAGCGAAAGGCGCAAAACTTGTGCTGGTTTCGTCCGGCACCGAGGTTGATATAGACGCGTGGGCGGTTGTAAGCGCCGTCGCAAGCGCCGCCGGAAACGGCGCCGGCTTGCAAATCGTTAAAGGTTCCGCAAACATAGTTACAACAGAAGGAATCGTTGCGTTCAGCGCCGGGGATGCTATCACGCTGGGCCCGGACGGGCGTCCGCTTGTTTCCGCCTCGGTGAGCCTTTTAACGCCGGCCCCTTCCTCCCACTACATTACAGGCGGCGGGGAAATTCCGATCAATTTTTCATGGAACACATCGAATTTCGCCCCGGATGACTTTGTGCGTTTTCAGATATCCTCCGATCAGCGCTTTTCGGGCGTGATTGAATCGGCTGACATTCGTAATCTGGCTGTGCAAACGGCGAATCTGACCCCCGGAACTTACTGGTGGCGCGCGTTTCCGGCAGGCTACGGCGCGCCTGAGTTGACGCTGTCCAACAAATTTTCAATAGTTACCATCGACACCCCCGATCTCGTCAGCCCGGAGTCCAACAGTGTGGTGATGTATCGCGGCGCGCCGCCAATGGTACGCTTTAACTGGTCTACCGGCGCTAATCCTGAAATACATGAGTATCTGCTGCAGGTTGCCGGCAATCCGCGTATGCAGACCCCCGTAATCCTGGCGCAAGTACGCGGAGATTCGTTTTCGTCCGGTGAAATTGGGGCGGGGACATGGTACTGGCAGGTCAGGCCCATTATCCCGGAAAGCTGGGAAGGTTCCCTGTCCTTTTCGGCGGTTTCCAGCATTTCCGTATTCACGGTCAGACGGACAGACGAGGCGCTCAATGCCCCTACGCTCAACCTGCCCGTGAACGCGGCGTTTGTAAACATAGGGGAGAACGCCGAAAGCACATTGTTTTCATGGAAAAACGAGGACGACGCGGCTAGTTATACGCTGGAAATAGCGGATAATCCCGACTTTCATAACCCGCTGTTCGTGAAAACAGTTACCGAAAACAGGTATATGCTGAACCCGCGAGAAACAGGCATAAAAAGCGGGCTTAACTTTTGGAGAGTGAGCTATGCGGACGGAGAAGACGACGGCTCCCCGCCATCGGCAACTCGCTATTTCGAGGCCACCGAAACAGTGGTGGTTTTTGAAAGCGTGTTTCCGCCCGACAGCTACAGCGTGCGGGACTCCGATTTTGCCGGTCTGCGCTTCCATTGGCAGAGCAGCTTGAAAACACCGTCCGTCTTTCAACTTTCACGCGACAGGGATTTTTCATCGGTGTTAATAAACGAAACCACGGCGGACACCTCTTTTCAGGCGGGCGGCAGACTGGTTCTCCCCGCCGGAGGCTCATACTTCTGGCGGATTAAAAACTCGTTCAACGGGAAACCGCTAGAAAGCTCCGTCCGCGGCCTCAACGTCAGCGCCTCCAAGCGCGTTACGCTTGAAGCGCCGCCCTCCGGCGCGGAGATTGCCGGCCTAAACACGCTTCGCGGGCGGACCGAACTCCGCTGGTCGTCCGCCGAGCCTTTGACGGCTTCCCGCCTCCAGGTGTACCGCGACGGCGCCTTGGTGTTTGAACTTGAGAATCCTGGACGGACAGTAAGCCTGCCGTCCCTTGCGGCGGGCCTGTACACATGGACGGTACAGGCGGAAACGACAGGCGGTTTCGACATAAGCCCTGAATTTTCCTACACTTTCCGTATAATGCCGGTCCCGCTGCTGCCTGCGCCCACAGGCCTCGCGCCCCCGCGGGGTCAAAGTTTCGGCCCGGACGACCTGCGCGAAAACCGGATCATCAACTTTGGGTGGGCCCCTGTCACAGGCGCCAACGCATACATTTTCAGGCTTTACCGCGAAGGGGGAGCAGCCCGTCCCATCGTCAGCACCGTTCCGCTGCGCGGTCAATCCTATACCCTGTCCGATCTTACACTGCTTGACGTAGGCGTCATAGTTTGGCAGGTGGAAGCGGTTCTTGTGTCGCCAAACGGCGCGATAGAACAGCGCGGCAGACCCGCCGAAAGCCGCTTTTCGATAGACATCAACATTCCGTCCGCCCCAAAGCTGCGCGATGAGGAAACTTACGGCAGATAGCGGCGGCGTGGGAAGTCGCGGCAGCGAAAGTTACCGGCCCACCAGTGGGTTTAAAGTACACAGGTATGTCAGTTGTTGTCCCTGTCATTTACCAGGTCTTCAATGCTTCTTAATATGAAGGGGGGCGCTGTTTTCCATGCCGTTACCGGCACATAGCCGCCCCCTCGTCGCGCCCCCCTCGCTCCATACCCGCTTATCTGTCGTCTGGAGTTTGCTCCGCAAACTCCGAAAATAACCGCGCAAGCGGGTATTCCGCTACCCCCCAATCCGCCGCCCACGATAAGGGCGTGGAGTTTGCGGTAAGCGGCGCGTAGCGCCGCGGCGCAAACTCCGGAGCTCAACGCTCCGCGTTGAGCCCACCCCCCCAAATCATGCGCCCCACCAACACGGGCTCTCATAATTCGCGTTAATTCGTGTAATTCGCGGACTGTCTTCATAAAACAGCCGTCCGGCAGCCCAGATAATGCCTCGTCCGCTGTAGCAAAGGGCTCATTCAGGGGCAAACGCGGCTCGCGGGTTGGCAAACGCGGCTCGCGGGTTGGCAAACGCGGCTCGCGGGTTGGCAAACGCGGCTCGCGGGTTGGCAAACGCGGCTCGCGGGTTGGCAAACGCGGCT
>JAITAE010000207.1 GCA_031284295.1 Spirochaetaceae bacterium | reverse complement strand
ATCTTGTTGATTGCAGCATCATCCTCGCACGACTGCAGTATGACGCACAGCAGTGTAAACGCAAAAAACAGTGCAAAAAATTCTTTTCTCATAATATCCTCCACTAATAATTAAATGGGCGTGTAAGCAGCGCCTTGCCTTGGTTTTTCGTAAAAAGATCGGCAAAAATGACATTTGTCATATATTTGCAGCCTATCCCTTCACAAAGTCCGTACAGGCCGCTATTCACAGTGAAGGTTTGTCAAGCCTCCCGTTCGTGGCACGGTATATCAGCTCTACTTTACAATACCGGAGATATTTACTGTACTGTGACACATGGCATACGATATGATATTCAGAAAACGTGTAATTAAATACAAAGAAGTGAATGGGGCGTTTGGATTTGATTCCAAGCGATATTATGCCCGTAAAAGCAGCTTAAATAGGCCCGTTCTTTAGCCCCCCCCCCCCCAAGAGCGCTAAACTTGACCTATAAATCGAACATTTCCCTATAGTTGTAGAGAGTGTAGAATTTCTGTAGACCCCAGCCAAATTGTTTTTAGACCGGGCGGACCGTCACTTGGGGCACGTATGGGACCGCCCAGATTGCCTATATACTCCACCGATTCCTCTATCGTGTATGGTTTATCAGGCGCTGCCTTCCTTCTGTTCCCCACACAATACAAAACTTTCCATTCCTCTTCGTCAAACGGCAGTTCAGGGTTTACCCGCGCAATATAGGTCAGATTCATTATAAATACAGAAATAACCGAATACATCATTATCAGCGTCTTCGTTTTCTCCATGTCACGCTCCTGAAGTTTCTCTATATCGCGGCCGCTCTTGAGTACATGGTAAAACCTCCTCTTCAATAGGCCGGTTCCAGAGCAGAGTCGCAAAGCGCCGCCGCCTCGTCTTTGGCGCGCACTTTCAAGATGGACGTAAAAAGCGTAACCAACGCTATGCAGAGTTTTTCGCAGGTACAGGGCGATCAATCATCAATGAAAAGTTTACGGCAGCAGGTTGATACGAGTACGGATGTAGCGGGTCTTATGGGCGTGATCAATGATTTCTGGGAAGCGCCGGACGGCAGTTGGTACGCGGCGGCGCGGATGAACCGGAATGAGGGGGCGGCGACATATTCGTTAATAATAAAACAGAACGCCGCCGCTATCGAGACACTGCTGGAGGACGCCGCCGCCGCGCCCGGATCTTTCGAGGCTTACGAGGCGCTGGCTTTTGCCTGCGATTTGGCGACGCTCAACGACAACTACATGAATATACTGGAGGTGCTGAACAGCGGCGCCCGGCAGGCGATTAAAATTTCGTACGGCAACGCCGCCGCCGTCCGCGCCCCCATGTAGAAGGCCGCCGCAGCAATAGTTATCGTGGTGGAGGTAAGGGGCGATGAGACAGGCAACATAACGAAGGCGTTTTCGTCCGTGTTCAGTAAACGGAAGTTTAGGACAAGTTCCGTCGATGGCGACGCTTCGTATACGCTGTCCGCCGAATTTTCGATGTTTGAGGAAGAGGCGCCGGGAAATACAAACCGCGTCCGCTACCTTATAAACGCGGTTTTACAGGATTCATACGGCGAGGAATTACTTTCGTTCACCGAAAACAATCGTGTTACAAGCACGACAAAATCGCAGACGATAGCGCGAGCCGTCCGCGAGGCGGAAAAGGCTATATCGGAGACCGGTTTTGCGAAAAATTTTGATGATTATCTTTCTTCACTGCTGGGCAAATGAAAGACGTGAGGTCTTTTGTTTATAAAATAAGCGTCATGGACGCTTTTATGTTGGCGCGTCAGTTTGACATAGCGCGTTCAACTATCTTAACTTTTTGGAGGGTTAAAATGAAATCTGTCAAAAAAACACTATGGGCTATTTCGCTTTGCGCGGGAATAGCGTTGCTTGCAGGCTGCGGTACAAGCGGGAAAGCGCCCGCGGCTATAGCCGCGGATGTTAAACCATCGCAAAAAACCACCGTGGTTGACGACAAGGGCGCGGCGTTTGGTATACCAACGCCAGAATGGGTGGTGGCCTACATACAGAGCGGAAACCTTGGCGTTGAAAAACTGCCGCTTTACAAGGACAAGTATTGTTTCGTTGTAAATAGTGATGACGCGAACAAGGATTACGCGGTTGCCTGGGTTCAAAACGCGAGCGGTCCTCAGCAGATAGCGCAAAAGGTTTCCACCACGGTCGCGTCAAGCGCGTCAAACGCTTTATCGGGCGAAAAGGGAGGCGATGTAGAGTCCAACCTGAGAGCGGCGACTGAACAGTTGAGCAACGCGTCGTTTAACGGCGCTACAAGAGAAGCCGACTGGTGGCAAATTGTAAAAAACACGGATACCGGAAAGGAAGAATGCCGCGCTTTTGCTCTATGGGTAATAGGTAAAAAGCAGCTTGATGAACAGGTTGCCGCGAATCTTCAAAATATTATCGATAACAATAAAGCGATGTCGGCGGCTGAACGCTCAATTTACGCCGACTTGATTTCTCAAATCCGCTCAGGCGGCGGCATCAACAGCTAATTTGAAAGTGTAGTCTTTTCATTTTTCTCCTGTCCCCTAAGACTGTCAGTCTTAGGGGATTTTTTTATTCGTAGCGGGGTTTAATACCTCGCCATACCCTTCCTTATACGGTTAAGCAGACAGGGAGATCAATGTGCTTTGCGCGTTGATCCAACATCAGGCAAAACAGCATAAGCAAGCGTGCTTGCGAGTAGCGGAATAACCGGCTGCGCCGGTTATTTCCGGAGTTTGGCTCAACGCTCCGCGTTGAGCTCCGGAGTTTGCGCCGCGGCGCTACGCGCCGCTTGCCGCAAACTCCTGGCGGTGTTGGTGGGCGGCGGATTTTGGGGGTAGCGGCACTCGTGTTTACGAGTAGCGGAATAACCGCTTACGCGGTTATTTCCGGAGTTTGCGCCGCGGCGCTACGCGCCGCTTACCGCAAACTCCAGCCGGTGTTGGTGGGGGCGGCGGATTTTTGGGATAGCGGTACTCCTGTTTGCGAGAAGCGGTACTCGTGCTTGCGAGTAGCGGAATAACCGCTTACGCGGTTATTTCCGGAGTTTGCGCCGCGGCGCTACGCGCCGCTTGCCGCAAACTCCTGGCGGTGTTGGTGGGCGGGGGTCTTTTCAAAATGATGCGGGAGGTTTCTTAAAATGATACGGGAGGTTTTTTAAAATGATACGGGAGGTTT
>JAITAE010000213.1 GCA_031284295.1 Spirochaetaceae bacterium | reverse complement strand
CCGGACGGCAAACCCATCCTCAAAAAGGCTGAGATTCCGTTCTACAAGAAGCAGACCCGTATCGTACTTGAGCAGTGCGGCGAGATTGACGCTGAAAACATCAAGGAATACCTTGCGGTCGGCGGTTACAGCGCGTTTGAAAAAGTGCTGTTCGATATGACGCCGGAAGCGGTCTGTAAGGAAGTTACCGACAGTAACCTTCGCGGACGCGGCGGCGCGGGCTTCCCCGCCGGGCAGAAGTGGGGCGACACGCTGAAGGCGCAGGGCTCGCCAAAATATGTGGTTTGTAACGGCGACGAGGGCGACCCCGGCGCGTTCATGGATCAGTCGGTAATGGAAGGCGTCCCCCATCAGATGATAGAGGGTATGCTGATCGCGGCAAAGGCGATAGGCGCGAGTCAGGGTTACATATATGTCCGCGCCGAATACCCGCGGGCTGTTGACCGTCTCCGCTTGGCGATAAAGCAGGCAACGGAGATGGGACTGCTGGGCGATAACATACTTGGCACGGACTTCAGCTTCAACCTGATAATATACCGGGGCGCGGGCGCGTTTGTCTGCGGCGAGGGTTCAGCGCTGATGGGCTCAATAGAAGGCCGGCGCGGTATGCCCCGCGTTAAACGCTACCGCTCGACGGAACGCGGTCTGTACGAAAAACCGACCGTGCTTAACAATGTGGAAACCTATGCGAATGTGCCGCTCGTGATAAACAAGGGCGCTACATGGTACAAAGGCATAGGCCCGGGAACCAGCCCCGGCACAAAAACCTTTGCCCTTACCGGCAAAATCGTAAACACCGGCCTTATCGAAGTACCGATGGGCACAAAGCTCCGTGAGATTATCTATGATATAGGCGGCGGCATACAAAACGGTAGAAAGTTCAAGGCGGTACAGATTGGCGGCCCCTCAGGAGGATGCCTTACTGAAGACGATCTTGATATGCCGTTGGATTTTGACTCGGTGCCTAAGGCCGGCGCGATCATAGGTTCGGGCGGTCTTGTAGTAATGGACGATACGAACTGCATGATAGAGATAGCCCGCTTCTTTATGAAGTTTACCCAGAAAGAATCGTGCGGAAAGTGCGTACCGTGCCGCGAAGGAACGCTTCGTATGCTTGAAATCCTTGAGCGCATCGTGAACGGCGCGGGCAAGGACAGCGATATTGCTCTTTTGGACGAGCTTGCCGTTACCGTTTCCAGGGCGGCGCTCTGCGGTCTTGGTAAAACGGCGCCGAATCCCGTTTTGAGTACGCTAAAACGCTTCCGCAACGAGTATGAGGATCACATCTACAAGCATAAATGTACCGCCGGCGAATGTAAGAAGCTGAAAACTCTCAGCATCGATCCCGCGAACTGCTCAGGCTGCGGCGCTTGCGCCAAGAACTGTCCCGCCGACGCGATTCATCAGCAAGATAAGATTCTGGAAGGCAAGAAAAAGGCGTACTATGTGATTGATGAGGCCAAGTGCATCAAGTGCTTTGCCTGTATCGAAAAATGTAAATTTGATGCCGTGAAAGAGGAGGCATAAGATGGCTGATAAACAGTTTATAATAATAGACGGCGTTGCTGTTGAAATGGAAAAAGGTTTAAACGTTCTGGAACACGCTAAAAAGGCCGGTATCGAGATTCCCGCCTTCTGCTACACACCGGAGCTGTCCATTTACGGCGCTTGCCGTATGTGTCTGGTCGAAATCGTTGACCAGCGAACGGGACGCAGCTCGCTCGATTCGTCGTGCTCGCTGCTTCCAAAACCCGGCATGGTGATAAAGACAAACACGGAAAAACTCCGTATGTACCGCCGGAACATCCTTGAGTTATTGCTCGCTAACCACTGTCGTGACTGCACTACCTGCGACAACAACCAACGTTGCAAGTTGCAGGCCTTTGCCGACAGGTACGGCATTACCGGAGTCCGTTACCCGCAACATAACCCGGAACCCAAACTCGACGCATCATCGTCCTGTATCACAAAGGATACGAGCAAGTGTATCATGTGCGGATGTTGTATCCGTATGTGTAACGAGATTCAGAAGGTCGGCGCCATCGATTTTGCCCACCGCGGCAGCGAGATGGTCGTGGCCTGCGTCGGCGAAAAAGAACTCGGTTCCTCGGTCTGTGTTGGCTGTGGTCAGTGCGCGGCTGTCTGTCCGACCGGCGCGCTCACGATAAAGAACGAAACAAAGCGCGTGATGAAGCTGATCGACGACAAAAAGGTGAAGGTATCCGTCCAGATAGCGCCCGCCGTCCGTGTGGCGGTTGGCAACGCTTTCGGCATACCGCCGGAAGAAAACACGTTTGGCAGGCTCGTTGCCGCGTTGCGCCGCATAGGTTTTGACGAGGTGTACGATACGAATACCGCCGCCGACATGACGATCATCCAAGAGGCCGCCGAGTTGCTCAAGCGGCTGGAAACCAAACCGGAATGGCCGTTGTTTACATCCTGCTGCCCTGCATGGATTCAGTATGTCGAAAAACACCATCCCGAAGTTATGCCGCATGTATCAACGACACGCTCGCCGATGCAGCTTTACTCCGGCACTTACCGCAAAGACGGCGATAACGTGAATGCGGTACGCGGAGCGATCATGCCCTGTGTCGCTAAGAAGTACGAGGCTTCGCGCCACGAGTTTGAGAAGGACGGCAAGCACTATGTCGAGTTTGTGCTTACCTCGCAAGAAGTGATCCGTATGATAAAGGAAGCGGGCATAGACTATGCGAAAATCGAGCCTGAGGCGATCGAAGGCAAATGGGGCAACACGACGGGCGCGGCGGTCATCTTCGGTGTTTCCGGCGGCGTTATGGAAGCGGCGTTGCGCTATGCGCTCTATGTGCTGAAACTGGACACCCCCGAAAACTACCTCGCCGTTGCCGAGTCGGGCATACGCGGTATTCCGCGCCCCGACGCCAAGGCTGGCGCACTGGTGGATGGCATCAAAACCGCCGACATAAAGCTGGGCGACATCGTGCTAAAAGTGGCCGTTGTTTCCGGGCTTGCCAACGCGGACGCCATAATTCAGCGGATAAAGGACGGCGAGCACTTTGACTTTGTTGAAGTGATGGCCTGCCCCGGTGGCTGTATAGGTGGCGGCGGTCAGCCTCCCGCAAGCTGGGATGTCAAGGCCGAACGCGCCAAAGGTTTATACCTAGCCGACAAGGAGTACACGTACGCCAGCGTCGAAGAAAACCCCGTTATGAAGGAATGGCACGACTTGATGGGCGGCGAACACGCCGAACACGAGAACTGGCACATCCACTACGCGGGTCACAGCGGCGGTCATCATTAGCAGCTTGTTGCGCTTAAGCAAAGCCCCGCTCCAGGGCGAGGCTTCCGCCGGCGGCTAAACTGAAAAGACAAGCAAAAGCGCCCTCCCTTGCGGGAGGGCGCTTTGTTTGCACCCTGTTGCGGCGGGCGGCTATTTTACACGAAATGTGAGGTTACCACTTGCTAATCATGCAGGTTGGCCGGAACGTATGTTTCGTAAAGCGTATATTATTGGCGCCTCCCAAACAGCGGATCTATACTTACTGGGGCTATAACTGCCTGAAAAGCTGCCGCGCAGGGATGAATCAAAAGTGCGCGGGCGGTTTTGATTCATGCTCCCAAATTACATGGAAAAATCTTTATTCTGCTTTGGGGTTTAATACCCCGCCGCTTGCCGCGGCTCAATTGTAACAATGGATAGGATATATTTTAGAAGGCATAGAAACCAATAGGGGGGGGGGGGGGATCTATGCCACGAAGGAAATACAAGGTAACCTTGGAGGAAGATGATGAAAATCTTCTTCATGACATCATCAACCAGGGGAAACACGGTGCCCAAAATGGAAGCGAGTCCAGGCTTTGCTCCTTATCAGTGAAGGATAACACCGACGAAATGACAGCGGGGATGGTAGGGATGCATTGCCGGGCAATAGAAGCCTTAAGGCAACGGTTCGTGGAGGACGGGGTTTTAGGTAAGCCTTGAAGGGAAAGTCCGTGGACACCGGCAGCGTTCCTTGCAAGGGTCGGACGAGGCACGGCTTATCGCTCCGCGATGCGGGCCGGTACCGGATGGGTGTGCCCGGTGGATGTTAGGGTTGTTAACGGATACCTGGGTAACTCTTGAAACCGCCGATACGAAGGCGGTATCCCTGGAAACCATCCGGCAGACATTAAAGAAACGGGTTGAAACCCTGGCAAAGCGCGGTCTCATTATTCTCTTCTCTTGTGTTCATTCTGAGGTCTTGTATGGAAACCGCTGGCGGTGTAGGATGATCGGCAGGGAACATTCAATGCTTCAAGGACGCAGCCTAGTAGGGCCGGACGATTTTAGCGTGGCGGAACTGGACGGGCTTTTTGAATTAACGGAACAAATAAAAAACGACAAGGATTATCTGCGCAACTCTTGCCGCGGGAAACTTTTGGCGGCGCTTTTCTTTGAACCGAGTACCAGGACAAGGCTTTCTTTCGAGGCGGCTATGCTCAGGCTGGGCGGCGCTACGTTGGGTTTTGCGGAGCCCGGTTCGAGTTCGGCAAGCAAGGGTGAAAGCCTGGCCGATACGGTGCGCGTCGTTTCGTCATATGCGGACGCTATTGTAATGCGCAACCCCAAAGAGGGTTCCGCTCTGCTTGCATCCCGCTGTTCGTCCGTCCCCGTTATAAACGCGGGGGATGGCGGTCACCACCATCCAACCCAGACGCTTACCGACCTTGTTACAATCAAACAACTGTGCGGGCGTTTTTCTGGGCTTAATGTGTGTTTTTGCGGCGACCTGAAATTTGGGCGCACCGTTCATTCGCTTGCCGCTTCCCTTTCGCGTTACGCCGACGTAAAAATGATTTTTGTTTCCCCTGGTGAATTGACGATCCCTGAATATATAACCCAGGATGTACTTCAAAAAAATAATGTTTCATATACCGAAACGGACCATCTGGAAAAAATTATCGGCGATATTGACGTTTTATATATGACGCGCGTGCAGCGTGAACGTTTTCTGAACGAGGAAGAGTACATCCGCCTTAAAGACTCATACATTTTAACGCCAAAACTGATGAAACTTGCGCGCTGTAATTTGATTGTGCTGCACCCGCTGCCCAGGGTAAACGAAATCTCAGTCGAGATAGACGACGACCCACGGGCGGCTTACTTCAAACAGGCCGAATACGGGATGTATATAAGGATGGCGTTGCTTGCTTCCATATTGGGAGTTGTATAGATGCTGATTATTGATAAGATAAAAAATGGAATTGTAATTGACCATATAAAAGCCGGCCAGGGCGTGCGCGTTTTTGACTGGCTGTCGCTCGGAAAATCACCGCATACAATAGCCTTTGTCGTAAACGCCCCTTCGCCGCGTATGGGCAGAAAGGATATTATAAAAATTTATGATACGATAAATATAAATTATGATATTTTGGGACTCATCGATCCTGATATCACGGTCAGTATCATCGAAAATGAAATTGTAACTCAAAAAATAATGCTGAGACTTCCGCGGCGCGTCGAAAATGTTCTTTTCTGCAAGAATCCGCGCTGCATCACGTCAACGGAAAAATATATTCCGCATATATTCCGTCTCACGGACAGCGCGACGGGGATTTACCGCTGTGAATACTGTGACGAAACACGCGGGACAGAGGATTTCCGTTGAAAATCACCTTTCGTAATTTCCGCATAACGGACGCCTTTACGGACACGATGGGCAGCGTAACCGTAAACGGGGGACGTATCGTTGATGTCTCTCCGGAATCAGAGGCGCGGCCTATAGACGGTCTTGTGTTTGACGGCGGAGGGCGGCTTGTTTTGACGAGCGGTTTTGTCGATATGCACGCGCACTTCCGCGAGCCGGGTTTCAGCGAAAAGGAAACGCTGGAATCAGCCTCGCTAGCGGCGGCGCGAGGCGGCTATACGAGCGTGGTTTGTATGGCAAACACGAAGCCGCCTGTAGACAATGAAGCGGCGGCGTATTCTATCAAGCGGCGGGCGGACACGCTCGGCCTGACCAGGCTGTACCCGGCAATCTCCCTTACCGAAGGTATGAACGGCAAAAAACTTTCGCCTTACCTGGAGGCGGAGCCGTCCGCCGCGCGCGCCTACAGTCCGCCGCTTCTGTCCGAAGACGGCAAGGATGTGGAGGACGACGGTCTCTTCTCCGCCGCCCTCCGCAGGGCGGCGGAGGGCGGACATACGGTGTCGTGCCACTGCGACCTTGGCGGCGAGGATGCCGCCGTTGACAGAGCGCTACGACTTGGGGCGGGCTGCCGCGTACACATCGCGCACGTTTCTACAAAAGGCGCGGCTGAACTTTTGCGTCATCACAAAAAGCGCGATCCCCGGACTCTTTTAACGGCGGAAACCACCCCGCACCATATCGCGCTGACCTGCCGTGACGCGGCAACGTCCGGGCCGGAAACCTTTGGCAAAGTTGCCCCGCCGCTGCGCGGCGAAGAAGACCGCCTCGCTCTTATCGAGGCGCTGAAGGACGGCGTCATCGACGTTATCGCGACGGACCACGCCCCGCACACCACGGAAGACAAACTAAACGGCGCGCCAGGTTTCAGCGGGCTGGAAACGGCATTTACAGTATGTTACAGTACGCTGGTAAAACGGCATAACTTTTCGCCGCAAAAACTTTTTTCGCTGCTCAGCGCGGCGCCGGCCCGTATTCTGGGGCTCAGCGGCCACGGCGCCATTGCGGCAGGCAATAACGCGGACATTGTCATATTGGATACGGAATGTGAAACCCTTATTGACAGCGCTATGTTCGCCTCACGAGGAAAGAACACGCTTTTTTCCGGCAGGAAACTTTACGGCGCCGTGGTTTTAACTCTCTGCGGAGGCAGAGTCGTGTATCAGTCGCCATTTTGAGGTATTTTATTGATAGTGGAAAATGAAAAAGATGTAAAAGGCAAACTCAGACGCGGCGGTGTTTTTGTTATTGTTACCGCCATGCATATCCTGCTGCTTTTTTTAATTGTGTTTGCGATTGAAGTAAAGGCCAGCGTCATTGAGTCTCCTGCCGGTGTAATGAAACTTACCGATATCGAGGAGGAAGAGCCGCTTCCGCCGCCGAAACCGGCAGCGCCGCCGGTTGAACTGGTCGTAACCGAGCCTGTCGCTGAAACCATAATTGAAGTTGAGGAGGAGCCTGTCGAAGTTGCCGCCGCGTCTCAGCCCGCCGCCCCCGCCGTCAGGTACACCGAAGAGTATTTGCCGCAAAACCAGGTCTCCGTGCTGCCGTACCTGGACGAAAAAGCGATCCGTTCAAGGCTGGTCTACCCGGCCATCGCCCTCCGGTCCGGTCTTGAAGGCATCGCGTACATAGAACTTTACATCGACAGCGAAGGCAAGGTGCGGCGCGTTGAAATAATCAAAGAGAATCCGCCGGGAAGGGGTTTCGGAGAGGCCGCCGTGAAAGCGTTTACGGGTATCAGCGGCAGGCCGGCCCAGGCTAACGGCAAAGCTGTAGCTGTTCGTTACCGTTACCCTGTCCGTTTCCAAATAAAATAGCCCCGCCAAGCGGCCATCCGCTTAAATACGCAGGTATGTCAGTTGTTGTCCCTGTCATTTACCATTCTTCATTCTTCATTGCCGCCGCCCAGCCCAAAACTGCGCGCGAAACATTGAGCGCGTACAGTCGAAGATGCCGCAGCAAGCTCGTTCCCTTCCTTATGCAGCTAAGCGTGCGGTAGAACGTCAGGCAAAACAGCATAAGCAAGCATGCTTGCGACACGCTGTTTTGTGGCGCGGGATCAGGCCGCGGTTTTGGATAAGTTTTTAGCCCCCCCGCTACAACCCCGCGTTGCGATTCTTCCGTTACCCACCAATCCGCCGCCTAAGCGCAATGAGCCTCCACGCGGCAAAGAGAAAAGTCCGCGAATTAAACGAATTAACGCGAATAATAGG
>JAITAE010000206.1 GCA_031284295.1 Spirochaetaceae bacterium | reverse complement strand
GTGGCGACAAGAATTTTTGTACCTCCGGCGCGGAACGATTCCATGATTTGTTTCTTTTGCTCATCGTCAACCTTTGAATGAACGAGCGCGAGCGGGATGCCGGGAAAAACTTCGTTTGCCAGACGCGCCGCCATCGACTCAGCGTCCTTCAATGTTCTGAGCGGAAGTTCATCCCCCCCTTCCCCCGCCTCGATGAGCGGGTAAACAAAGTAAGCCTGCCTGCCCTGTTCAAGCTCGCGCCGCGCAAAGTCGTAAACTTTTTTTTCATTCGATTCTTTTGCCAGGTGAGTTTCGATGGGTTTACGTCCGGGAGGCAGGTCGGGGATCACGGAAATATCCATGTCGCCGAAAACGGTCAACGCGAGCGTGCGCGGTATCGGCGTGGCGCTCATCATCAAAAGATCGCAGCGCTCGCCCTTCGCCAGAATCGCCTGACGCTGGGTAACGCCGAAGCGGTGCTGTTCGTCAATTACCACGAGCGACAGTTTTTTGTAAACGACATTGTTTGAAAAGAGCGCGTGCGTTCCAAGAATTATATCAATGCCGCCTGACGCAAGCGATTTCAAGAGCTGATTCCGCCCGGCGGTCTTTATGTTTCCTGTAAGAAAGGCAACGCGGACGCCGAGCGGCTCAAGGAGACGCGCCGCGTTGTCAGCGTGCTGCTGGGCTAGAAGCTCGGTAGGGGCCATCACCGCCGCCTGAGCGCCCGAATCAACTGCCTTGAGCGCCGCCAGAAAAGAGACGAGCGTCTTGCCGGAGCCGACATCCCCTTGCAAAAGCCGCGCCATCGGGTAAGCGCCGTCCATGTCGCGGTTAATGTCGAGCAGGGCATCCGCCTGCCCTTTTGTCAGCGTAAAGGGCAGGCGTTCTATCAGCCGCCGCTGCAGCGGGCTTAATGTTTTGCCGCCGTCCGCCTTATCCCGCGCCGCGCTCCCTGAGCTTTTTCGTTCAAGGGCGCGTTTTCCGACAATGATTTCCAGGTAAAAAAGCTCTTCGTATATTAAAGTTTTTTTCGCGAGCGTAAGTTCATCAATGCTTTTTGGAAAGTGGAGGGCGCGGAGCGCGTCCGCCTTTGAAAGGAGGCCGTCCCGTTTTATTATCGAACCGGGCAGTTCGTTTTCAAGCGGCGCGGCGTACTGCCGCAGCACGTTCCGCATGAGAGCGCGCAAATAATTCTGAGTTAGCCCCGCGCTAAGCGGGTATACAGGCAGTATGCTGAAAAAGTTTTTATCCGTTTCGCCGTCCGGCTTTACCGGCTCAAACTCAAAAGCCGTGGACTGTAATTCGCCGTACTTGTATGAAAAATTGCCGAACAGCCGGTAGCTGTTTCCCGGCACAAGCTGTTTTTCCAGAAAGGGGCGGTTAAAGCAGACAAGGACAGCCTGAGCCGTGCCGTCCTCTACCCGCGTTTTCAGCGTTCTCATTTTTCCAAGTTGAACCCAGTCGTTGCGGATTACATTTACGACAGTACAGACTTTTCCAGTTTCAAAACCGCGGAGCGGGACTGTGCGGCTGCGGTCTTCCCAATCGCGCGGATAGTGGCATAAAAGGCCGGCGGCACTGTGTATCCCCATATTGGCGAGCGGCTTTATTTTAGCGGGCCCCGCGCCTTTTATATGATCGATGGACACCGTTAATTCTCGTAAAAACAATTTTTACGATTCCTTAAATTGGGAGGCCGGTAAAAATCTTTTCCAAAAAGCGCGTAATTATGCCGAGCGCGGCCCATAGGAATACAAACGCGGCTATGGACGAGATTAAACCCGTCAAATAGTTGACGATTCTGTTTTGAAACAGAATCCGGTTTACGCGGAATTGCGCGGGGGAGGCGATTGAGTCAACTATTCTCCAAAACGGCGCGTAAATGTCCGCGCTTATAAGGTACGCGACAAGACGTAGTATCAGCACAATCGTAAAAAAGCCTATGATGAAGGAGGCCGCCGACCAAATGGCGCTCAAACCAATCGCTAAAATTATCCCCAGCGTTATTCTGCCAAAACGAGCTATCGTGGAGACTATACTGCGCACAATAGAAAGAACGGCAAGCGCGGCGATAGGCGAAAGGTCCATGTTGCCGGCCCGCAACGCGGTAAACCGGCTGAAATAATTTAAGTATGGGTCTGTAATCCCGCACAGTATGTCAAACGGGCGGCCCAAGCCGCCGTTCCCGCTGAACCAAGAAAGCATGATGCGTATAAAAATCAGCATAGAAAATATATTAAGAGCGCCGCTTAGCACGGCCATTAAAGTTTGAAACATTTTTTCCCCTTAAATTATTGGACTAGGATAGCCACGCTTCCTTGACAACGGCGCAGCTTTTTAGCGCGTTAAGGTGGTCGGTTACAGGCGCCGCGCCCAACGCCACGCTGCGAAGCCGGACTTCCCTGTCGTCAAACGGCAGATGAAAGTAAACCGAACACGAACCTGAGTATTCGCAGATACAATCCCGCAGCGGGTACAGATCCTCCATTTTTTTTATCGCGTCTTTCTGTAAACGTATATGGAGTTCCCGCCACGCCATCTCTCCGGCGCGTGAAATATCCAGCAATTCCTTGAATATAAAGCCCTGCTTGTCGTCCCGTTTGTTGTAAGTCCCTTTGAACGCGATAACCGTGTCAACACTCAGCTTTTCGCCGTACTTTTCCCATTCGTCGCAAAAAAACGTTATGCCGGCGCTGCCGTTGTAATCCGTGATGCTGCCGAAACCCATCATGCGGTCTTTATTTTTTCCCTTTGTTATCTGATACGGTTTAAGCGATGTCAGAATGCCGGCAAGCGTAAATGTTTCGCCTTCTTTCGCCGTTTC
>JAITAE010000084.1 GCA_031284295.1 Spirochaetaceae bacterium | reverse complement strand
ACGAGCAATTGAAGGCGGCTTACCCCAACAAAAGCCGGAAACGCCGGGAAAACGCGGACGAATAGCCTGAATAAACGCGCTCAACGTAAAGAAACGGCGCTTTCGAGTAAGCCGACTATGCTCGGAGCATACCCGGCTGGGGAAGCGCTGATTAAATAGGCGGCGGATTGGGGGGTAGCGTAATAACCGCTTACGCGGTTATTTTAGGAGTTTGCGGAGCAAGCCTACGGCTTGCTTAGGCAAACTCCACGCCACAGATAGGCGGTTATGGAGCGCTGGGGGGCGCGGCGATGATGCGGCTATGTGCCGGTGACGGCATGGAAAACAGCGCCCCCCTTTTTAATAATCAGCGTTGCCCTGGGCGTTTAAGGCAGCGCGGTCAGCGGTCGCGTCTTTACCATTAATAGCACGGACTTTGTTACCGGAGAGTTGCACCGAGGCGAGCGCCGGCCCTGCCAGCTTGCTTGAAAGCTGCCGGTAATGTATTGTGGATGTATGGCTGTTTCTGATAATGCACGGCGGATTAGGGACGAGATTGGTGAAACTTGTCTACGGGCGGGGCGCGATCCCGGCGAAATCAGACTGATGGCCGTATCGAAATTCCATGAACTGCCGCTTATCGAAGAGGCGGTGGAGGCGGGCCTCCGGCTTTTTGGCGAGAGCAGGGTTCAGGAGGCCGCCGGAAAATTCACGGGGTTCAGGGAACGCTTTCCAGATGTGGAGCTTCACCTGATCGGCAGCCTTCAACGTAACAAGGTAAAGGCCGCCGCCGGACTTTTTGACTGTATTGAATCGCTTGACCGGGTGGAACTTGTACAGGAGTTGGGCCGGGTAACGCAAGACAGGACGGAATCCCCGTTGCCGGTGTTCTTTGAGTTAAACGCCGGAGAGGAGTCGAAGTCGGGGTTTAAGGATGAAGACGCTCTTTGCTCAGGCGTCGAAGCGGCCCTGGGTTTCAGAAGCCTCCTGCCATCCGGTCTAATGACTATGGCGCCGTTTACCGGTGATGAAAAGCCGATACGCGAAGCCTTTCGCAAACTGGTAAAGGCTCAGGCAAGGCTCAGGCGTGTCTTTCCGGGTCACAACTGGGATTGCCTTTCGATGGGAATGTCGGGTGATTTTAAAATAGCGATAGAAGAAGGCTCAACGCTGGTACGGATCGGAACGGCGATCTTTGGGGACAGGCGGTGAAAGACTTCCATAAGGCTGTAGCGCTGGTATTAACGCTGACCCTTGCGGCGGGCCTAGCGCCGCTTGCCGCCCAGGTTACGGCTGGTACGGAATCAACCGTTCCGGGAATTGAATTTCCGCAGTGGAGCAGGGATCTGCGGCGGGCGGAGATCGTTGCCTTTGGTATGCTTCCCTTTTCATGGATTATCTCTACGATAACGATGGACCTTTCGCGTACGATAGCGCACAACGGCGACCAGCAGTATTGGCCCTGGCCGCTAAAGCCGGCTGGCGCTCCCACGATGACGAACAGCGAATTTATAGCGTCCATCGGTATTGCCGCCGGTATATCGTTAACTGTTGCCGTAGTCGATTACATCATTATAACACGTAAACGCAAGAAAGCAGAAATGCTCAAATTTCAGAATCCCCGGGGCGAACCTATAATCATCAGGCGTCCCGTCACAGACCTTGACGATGAAACCGTAACTCCGCCGAATTCGGACGCCGGCGCCGTGTCCGGCCAGCGCTAACCAGAAAGCAGGCCGTTAGTGGGCGATTATCACGGGTTTGTAGATTTACCGTCCGGGCGGGTAGTACGGCTCGATGTGTACATAGCGGAATGTTTGGGTCTGATGCGCCGTTCCCAGGTAAAGGCGCGGCGTCTGTCCGCCACCGTGAACGGTAAAAAGGTAAAAAGGTCGCGCCCCGTCAGGACAGGCGACGAACTTCGCCTGTCCTGGGAAGATATTCCGCCGCTTGACATCATCCCGCAGCGTATACCGCTCAACATTGTGTACGAAGACGACCGCGTGATCGTCGTGAACAAGCAGCAGGGGCTGGTTGTTCATCCGGGGGCAGGTAACATGAGCGGGACACTGGCTAACGCGCTTATGTGGCGGCTTAATCAAAAGCCGCGCGGCGATTCCGCTTCCGCTGCCGGCCTCCGTCCGTTCATCGTCCACCGTTTGGACAAAGACACATCCGGTCTCCTGATAGCCGCCTGGGACTGCGCCGCGCTGTCCTTCCTAGCCGACCAGTTCAGGGCGCGGACGGTTCGTAAGGTATACGCTGCCGTCGTGCGTGGCTGTCCCCCGGAACGGAGCGGCGTGATTTCGGCGAATATAGTCCGGGACAGGAATAACCGCAAACGTTTTACAGTCTCGGAGGATTCCGGCAGGAGCGCCCTCACATACTACAAGGTGGTAAAGAACCTGGACGGCTGTTCGCTGCTCCGCCTCCGCCCAAAGACGGGCAGGACGCATCAAATCCGTGTGCATCTGCGTTCCATCGGGCACCCGATAGTCGGCGATCCGGTATACGGTCAGCCTTATGGCCGGCAGACAACGCTTGCGCTTCACGCGAAAAGCCTTGAACTTGTGCTGCCCGGCGCGGAAAAGCGCACCCGTTTTGTAACAAAGTTTCCGGCTCGCTTCAGAGAACTGCTTGTCCGCTAGAAAAGCGCTGATTTATTCTGCAATATCTGGTTTAATACCCCGGCACAAACTTGTTTGTACGCTTGCCGCAGCGCAAGTAATGCAACGCCTACAGAGATTTGGTATTAAACCAGACGGTATTATAAATTTCCTTACAGAACGAGCCTCCGTTCAAACTAATACGACGCTTAAGATACCGCGCGGCTTGCCGCGCGGAGGCTCATTAATAAGGGGGCGCTATTTCCATGCTTTTACCGGCATATAGCAGCCTGCCTGTCGCGCCCCCTCGCTCCATAACCGCCAATCTATTACGTGGAGTTTGCGGCGCAAACTCCTAAAATAACCGCGCAAGCGGTTATTACGCTACCCCCCCAGTCAGGGGCATCATTTAATCAGTGCTTCCTAAAGGTTTTTTACGGTGTCCCAGATACATTCGTCCACGGGAATCCCAAGTTTTATATTTTCTTCGCGGACATATTTTTCTCGTTCGCTGGGGTAACGTATTTCAGAAGCTCCTTCGGCAAGAGGCGATGCCTTAATATCCGCAATTATAGCATCGATTGTTTTAACCGCGTCGGTATTCGCTTCAATAGCGATAAATATCTGGTTCATGCCATATTCATCTTCTGGAGTATTCCCCAGCCCGCCGATTTCACATACCGGTTTACCGCCTGAAAGGATAGACGCCATCATATCCATCAGAACGGAAAGCCCCGATCCCTTCCAAAAACCTATGGGAAGCGCCCGCCATGTTTTGGCGATAACATCAGGATCCGTTGTAAGCTCCCCCCGCTCATCATAACCGCCCGCTACAGGCAGTTGCCTGCCCGCAAGTTGTGCCGATTCGATAGCTCCATAAGAAAACTGAGTCATAGCGCCATCAAACAACACCCAACTTTCCCCGTAAGGCACACAAAAAATCAGAGGATTATTTCCAACACGGCGAACAGCGCCGCCCCAAACCGGCATATTGGGCATTGTGGTAGTCCAACAGATAGCTGCACAACCAGCCGTGGCCGCCTGAATTCCAAAAGCGCCACCCCGTTGCCAGTGATTCGTATTCCGTAGCGCAACGCAGCCTATGCTGTTCTTTTTAGCCATCTTCACCGCCCTGTCCATACAGAACACGGCGTTTGTATTACCCATGCCAAGCCGCCCATCCCACACCTCTAAAGCGCCCAAAGATGAAACACATTCAGGAAGGTTATTGGGTTTTATATACCCTTTTTTTATCATGGAAATAATCCGCGGAAAACGATTTAGCCCGTGAGAATATACGCCGCACAGCGAAGTTTCCGCCAGATTATGGGCGCACATGCCGGCAATTTCATTATTTGTTCCATATTTTACCAGCCGATCTTTCATTACTTGGTACAGTTCATCATAACTAATTCTCATTCATTCTCCACGAAACATCAGACTATTCTGACGAATTATTAGAGTTGTTTGGAAACTTCAGGTTCCGAACAACTTCCATTAAAAAACGCAGTTTTGTAAGACTTTTAGCCTGAAAAACTGCAAGACTGTGAGATAACCACCGGGTTATCGAACAAGTCTATTATACGTTTAATAAATTTTATATGACTATTAAGTTGGGACATGATTTACCAAGGCTTTATATGCTATAGTAGTGGTTGACATACACGCATTCAGAATGCGATTAAATATAGTTATTCAAAAACTGAAGTTTTTGAATAACTTCCGATAAAAAACAGCAAAATGCAGCGCGTTTTGTGCAGCATTTGCTGCGACTTGGGAGATAACCATAAGATTCTTGAACGAGTCCATTTTATAGAACTCTTTTCCTCCACATACATGGCATTGCGGCCAAAGTATATTAAAAAGATACTCTCTGCATGCTTCACCAGTTCAAGTATGTTTATACTTTCCTGTTGAGCCATAATTCCCTCCCAGCTTTAGATTATCATATCTCGTTTCCCGCGTCAACTTAATAGTCATATTCGAAAATAGACTTGTTTTGTTTATCCGAGTGCGCATGAATCGGTGCTACTTTAATGCGAATGTCAACTTTGTTGACACGCCTTCCTTAATGAGTTAAGCAGAAGGCAAAGCGTCGCTGGTATGTCATTTGTCGTCCTTGCGATTTACTAGGGAAGCACTGATTTATTAATAAGGGTGGCGCTATTTCCATGCTGTTACCGGCATATAGCACAGCCTGCCTGTCGCGCCCCCCTGTCTACATCCCGCGCAAGCGCGGTATTCCGCCACCCCAATCGGTGGCCTTCATTTAATCAGTACTTCCCTAGGGCAACACTGATTTATTAATACGGGGGCGCTATTTCCATGCTGTTACCGGCATATAGCCGCCTGCCTGTCGCGCCCCCCTACTTCCAGCCCCGCTGCGCTGGTCTTCCAGTACCCCCTAATTCGCCACCTGCCCGCCGCCCCGCCAACACCGGCTGGAGTTTGCGCAGCAAACTCCCAAGCTCAACGCGAAGCGTTGAGCCGAGCGCGTACAGTCGAAAGATACCGCAGGCCGTGGCGCGGGATCAGGCCGCCGTTTTGGATATGTTTTTAGCGCCCCTGTCTACATCCCGCGCAAGCGCGGTATTCCGCCACCCCCCAGTCAGGGGCATCATTTAATCAGTGCTTCCCTAGCGGTTTATCATCCTCGCATACAATCCATTCGGAAATTTCTTTTTTTGACCGTTCCCAGCCGACATTATTATAAAGGGTGTCCAGTTTACAGTAACGGCAGAACGGCGCAGGTTTACGCAATTTATCCAGTATTTCGTCCATGTCTTTTGCCTTGTATATGTCGATATAATCATCTTTCGTTACTTCCAGATTCACATTGAAATAACTGTTAAAATATTTTATATATGCTATCCGATTGCATTTGTATAATTTTCCATCCACTAACTGAAAACAAGTGTTTGAATGACCGCATAAAGTGTTACTTTTTTTGGGGTTTTGCCTGCCGTTAATATCAATAGGATGTTTTACCCATAGAAGATTCTCAGCCGCCTCCATCTTCCCGTTATTTGATATAATTTTTCCCGAAAATTCTAGCCGTGTGTCATGTGCCTTTGCTTTATCAATTATGAAAGCGTAATCTAAGTTTATAGGATAAACCGATATCCTAATTAAAATATTATTCGTCCGGCAGCAATCCCAAAATTCATCCGGCTGATTTTTCAGCAATGTTCCATTGGTAATTATCCATATCGCGCAATGCGGAAAATATGCGCGTGATATTTTTATAATGTCAATAATTTGTGGATTCAAAAGCGGTTCGCCACCCAGCAGACGAAGTTCATCAAGTTCTCCATTGCTTAATTCTGAAATCTTTTTACAATCCATTTCATATTTTTCTATATCAATGAAAGCTTTGTGCGCAAGCGGTGAAAAATGTAAACATCCTTTACAACTCAGATTACATTGCTCGGCAATAGGCACGTCAAAACGCAACAGTTTCCGCTTTCTGTTTTTTAGCATATTCCCATAGAGTATCCTTATAGGGATAAATATTTTGGAATAAACAACGCTATCTGGAATAGCGTTTCTGATAAATCGTGAAATAAAAATCGCAAATTCAATAATACTTTTCATAACATCCTCCATGTGAAAT
>JAITAE010000059.1 GCA_031284295.1 Spirochaetaceae bacterium | reverse complement strand
CTTGACAGAAACCATACCTTAAACTATGTTTTTATGAGCCGTTCTAATAGACTTTGGAACGGCACTGTTTTATTAACATTTTTAATTAACGGAGAGAGTTATGTTTCTAAAAAATGCTATGGAAAAATTGATGATTTACATGCTGGAACGGCTTGTCATGCTTTTTTGTGTCCAAAAACAACGCCTTTTGACACAGACATGGGCGGTTTATGAAGATGGCGAGGACGATTACATCGGCGTAGATGAAGAGGACGATGACTTCGACGAAGACACCGATGACTTCGATGATGAAGACGATGATTTTGATGACGATGACGATGACTTCGACGACGAAGACGACTTCGATGATGATGACGAGGACTTCGATGAAGAAGACGACTTCGACGACGACGATGACTTGGATGAAGACGAAGACGACTAAAGCACCTAAGACAACAGCTTTTCAAGCCCCTCGAAGACAGGTTCCAGCTCGGTAAAACACATGTCGGCGTACCTGTCCAGCGGGGTGGGCATATTGTTCACGATCACCAGCTTGCCGCCATGCCTGAGCGTACTTTCGGGGATTCCGGCGGCGGGGTAAACGGTAAGGCTTGTGCCCAGCACCAGCATCAAATCGGCGGACGAGGCTTCGGCCTCCGCATCCTGCAGGGCGTTTACAGGCAGCCTTTCCCCAAAAAACGTGATCGCGGGCTTTAACACCCTGCCGCACTTTGGGCAGCGCGGCAGGCCGCCGCTTTTTACAATCGCCGCAGCTTCCTTAAAACTCATGCGGACGCCGCTGCATGAAAGGCAATAGTGGGGCTCAGGCGAACCGTGTACCTCGATGACACGTTTGCTGCCGCCTTTCTGATGTAACAGGTCGATGTTTTGCGTTATCACCGCCTTTATAAGCCCCCGTCTTTCCATCTCGCCAAGCGTGGTATGCACGACGGAAGCCGCCCGTTCATCTACGCTGTAGATGAACGAACCCGCCGTCTTGTAGTAAAACGATGGGTCCTGCTCAAAATAGTCGATGTCGAACATTTTTTCCGCGTCCATGTCGTTGTACAGGCCGTTCTTTCCTCGGAAATCCCTGATACCGGACAGCGTGCTGACACCCGCGCCGGTCAGCGCGACACAGTGCCTGGCGGCTTTAATCCTGTCAAACAGCGTATTGATCTGATCCTGCATGTTGTTATTCCTCCTTAGTATTTTGTTGCGCTTCCGCGCTTAAAATCCTGAAAAACCGCCTTACAGACGATTTTTTACCCTGCAAACTCTGAAAGCATACCTATAAATTCAGGATTTTTGCATATTTATGCAAAAATCCACCAAGTGCATCAGGCTTATATGCGGCCTTTTACAGCGCAAGTCGGCTGCCACCGCTCCAAAGATTTTCAAGTTCATAGAATGAGCGCGATGTTTCCGTCATTATATGTACCACTATAGAGCCCAAATCGCAGACATCCCAGCCGCCGCCGGACACCGCCTTCTTTTGCCCGCGCAGGATTGTTAGCTTGTTTTTCGCGGCGAACTCTTTTACCTGACGCTGTAGACCGGAAAGGTGAACCCCGCTCGAAGCGGTGGCAATCACGAAAAAATCTGTCCACATTGAAAGCGGGCGCAGGTCTATCACCACCACATCACCGCCCTTATGCTCTTTCAACAGCCTGCCAAGTTCTACCGCCGTCGCCTTGTTTTCTGCGGGCTGTTCAGGCGCGTCAGCCTTGCGTGTATCGTCCATTAAAATCCCTTCCAAGAATCAGTGTAAAATCGGCTTTGTATTCATAATCCTCAAGCGGTATACCTTCCTGAAACGGCATTCCTTCGTTCACCGTTATTACACGCTTGCAATTTATTATTCCCGCGAATTTTTCAGCCTCACCGCTGAAATTCGAGCGGTCAATTATTTCCGTAAATTCATAGTCGGCGCCGTCCGCGTTGCCTATGTTTATTACATCATAACCAAAACCGCGAATCAATTCCGCCGTGCGCCCCGCAAGACCCGCCACGCCGCTTCCGTTAAGTACCTCTACCGTGAAAATCCTATTTCCGCCCATACCGCCGTTCCGCTGCGCAAGGGATACCAGGGTTTGACGGACAATCTCTTTTATCAAACTGCCGTCATAATACGGAAACAGCAGCTTTTTGCCGGAAACCTCCCTCATATTTCCGCCTACCGGCAGGACGCTGAAACGGTCAATGTCGACATAACTCAATTCATCAAAAAACTGCGCCAAAATACGCCTGCTCATGTTTGTTTCGATAAAACTTTGAAAAAGCCGGCTGACGTTGGAATCACCTAAATAATCCTTTTTTTCTCCAAATCGTTTTAACAAGGCGGCAAAAAACCGCTGACTTCGCTGCTGCACGGTTTCTATGTCATAGTCCGAAGCCGGATAACAGAGATATTCAACCGCTTTATCGCCGTCAAGTTTTGTAAAACCCGATGAAAAAAGGATGTCCTCGCTGCCGGACGGTTTTATATCACCCGGAATAAATACCGTTACCCCTTCCAAAAGATCAACGGCGCGACCAAGGTTGTCCATATTGAACACAAAATTGTAATTTATTTTTATATCAAATAGTTTCTCAATTTCGCTTACATAAAAAGTGATCTTGCCGATCTGATAGACGCTATCTATACGGTCAACGCGGTTGATCTGCTGTAGGATAAGACCGAGTTCCCCCGGTATCTCGAAACTCGCCGCGTTTTTTGTAAGCTGGTTGTAAAGTAGCAGGTATGAACCCAGAGGTTTACCCTGATACTCGATCACAAAAAGTGTGGTCATTGCCCTGCCGTCACTTATGCCGGCTTCCTCAAGATCACGGTTCAGGGTTAGCCCAACGAAAATAGCGGCGCCGCCAACAATAAAAAAGATTCCAGCAAGAAGAAAAAGGCTAAAATCAATCTGTTTTTTCATATCGAATTCCGGAACGCAATTTTAGAGTTTCGTCCGATACGTTCAATCCACGTTCAAGCAGCCATGTGACCGTCTCGTTTAGCACGATACTAAATAGCGTGTCGAGTGAAAGGGACTTCCCATCGCCGCCGAAAACAAGCCGCCGCAGGCGGGGATCGACGGTTGTTCGCGCCGTTTCTATTTTATCGGCAATATACACGATTTTCGCAAGCGGCCCGATATTCGAAGCGCCCGTCGTATGGAAGCGCACCGCCTCTATCACGGCCTCATCGTTTATGCCGAATCTTTCCTGTATCAGCATCGCCGCCGCCCTGCCGTGTAGCAGCGATGGTTTACCGCGTTCCAGGTCGCTCAGCGCCCCGCCGTCCTTCAGCGCGTACTCCATCATGCTGCCGCGATCGAATTCCTTGCAGATGTCGTGTGTGATGCCGGCGATGTAGGCGCTGTCCTCGTCCAAGCCAAAACGCCCGGCAAGATCGGCGGAATGTAGCGCTACATTTCGTGAATGTATAAAGCGGTGCGGATTCATCATCCCGCGCGCCGCGTACTCTATGCCCTGTATCGTAGCGGAAACGCCGGACGCCCAGCCGCCACTTTCGGAGTACCGGGCCGCCTCCTCAGACTTAACCCTGGGCGCACCGTAAAGACCACGCTCCTCTATAATCCGCCGCGCGCCGTCCGGCACAAGCGACTTCCAGTCCCGGCCGTCCTGTATCATGTCACGCACAGAACCAGACGACAGTTCCATGATCACGTTACCAAGGAAGGTGCAGGGGTACGGGTAGTGAACCTGAGCCGATGAAAGGCGGCTTGCGATTATTATATCCGCTTCCCGCATGATGAGATCCGCGTCCTTCCACCGGGGGAAGGACGCGGCAAGATCATCACCGAATATCAGCGCGGGCTTGTCGTCGAATTGGTAGCGTTCATGCAGATCGCGCAGTGTGTCTATCGTGTAGGAAATCCCCTCCCGCAGTATCTCGCATGCGTCAACGGTAAAACGGCGGTCGCCGGAAATCGAGGAAAGCAGCATCAAAAGCCGTATTTCCGCCGTTTCGCCCTGCCGCGGCGGCTTGAACGGCGACTGGTAGGCCGGTACAAGGATGATTCTGTCGTAGCCCAGCGGCATCACGGCAAGCGCCATGTTCAAATGCCCTTTGTGTACAGGGTCAAAGCTGCCGCCCATAATCGCGTACTTCAACTAGCCGCCTATTGCACTTGGTGGATCTTTTGCGCTTGATGCCGCAAAAAATCCCGATTTATGGGCTGCTTGGGCAACTGTCATCCGTGTAAAAATTTCGGCAAGGCCGTCCAGTCCCTCGCCGGAAAATACCGATATGCCGTGTACGTTTTCCTCCGGCAGCCTTTTCCGCAGCTCCTCAAGCCGTCCGGCGCTTTCTTCCGTGTCGAGCTTTGTACCCACCACAACGCGCTTCTTTTTGAGGAGTTCGGGTGAGAAGGCTCCCAGTTCCGCAAGAAGTACGCCAAAAGCTTCAAGGTATGCACTGTCGGACAGGTCTATGAGAAAGGCCAGCGCCGGTGTGCGTGAGATATGTTTAAGGAAGCGCAGACCCAACCCCGCGCCCTCAGAAGCCCCTTCGATGAGTCCGGGAATGTCCGCCAAGATTATGTCGCGGCCTTCCATGTTGAGTACGCCGAGGTTCGGTATCTTTGTCGTGAACGGGTAAGGGGCTATCTTGGGGCGGGCATTGGTAAAACGCGCAAGCAACGAGGATTTACCGGCATTTGGAAAGCCGACAAAACCTATATCCGCCATAATTTGCAGTTCTACGCGCAGCTTGCGGCTTTCGCCGCTCTTACCGGGAAGCGCCCGCTGAGGCGCCTGATTTACTGAAGACTTAAAGTGTACATTACCCCAGCCGCCGTTTCCGCCCCGCAAAAAGGTAAAGTCCGCCTCGTCTTTGCCGAAATCATGTAAAATTTCACCGGTTTCCCGGTCTTTCAGCACGGCGCCGGGCGGTACTGGGACTATCACATTCTCGCCGTCCCTGCCGTAACGTTCCCGCCCCTCACCGTCATGGCCGTTTTCCGCCCTAAACGCCTGCTTGTGGCGCAGGTGGGTCAGTGTCCGCAGGTTGCGACGCACAATAAACACCACATCGCCGCCCCGTCCGCCGTCCCCGCCCGCAGGGCCGCCCCTCGGTACAAATTTTTCACGGCGGAAAGCGGCGCAACCGTTCCCGCCATTCCCTGAGGATACTTCGATTACCGCTTCGTCAGCAAACCTGTCCATAAACTCAGGAAGCCGCTATTGTTCGTTTGTCCGTTACGAGGGGTCTACCGCGGCAAGTTTGCGGCCGCGGTGTTGCCGGAAGGCCACAACGCCGTCCTTCAGCGCAAACAGCGTGTCATCGCCGCCCCGCCCGACATTCGCGCCCGGATGTATCTTTGTTCCACGCTGTCTTACTATTATTGTCCCCGCCCTGACCTTTGTCCCGCCAAAAGCCTTGACGCCTAAATACTGCGGATTCGAATCACGGCCATTTTTTGCCCCGCTTCCGCCGCGTTTACGTGCCATAAACAGTCTCCTATTCTCTCGTTATCTTTAAATTACAAAATTCGGGGTACTCTTTAGCCACGGATACCAGCCCTTCAAGCAGAACCGCGCCCGCCCCTTCCAAGAAAGGTTTGGCCTCGCAGTCATAACTTAGTTCAACCTTGAGCCGCCCCCGTTCAGGCGCGTCCGCACGGACGCGCACCCCTTCCCTGCCGTACAGAGCCCCAATCAGGGCGCGGGAAAGCGCGGAAACCGCCGCGCAGACTATGTCCGCCCCTTTAGGGCCGGCGCCCGAGTGTCCCGCGGCACTGTATTCAACAAGGACACCCTCGCTGTCCAGCGCCGCTTCCAGCCTTATCATAGATCAGGAAACAGCAATGTCCTCGATTTTTATCAGGGAAAATTGCTGACGGTGGCCCCTCTTGCGCCGGTAATCCTTCTTTGGCCGGTACTTGAACACGATAATCTTGCGATCCTTCCCATGCGATTCCAACACGGCCTGAACTTTCGCGCCGGCAATGTATGGCGCGCCCACAGATACGGTATCGCCCGAAACGAGCAGTACCGAATCAATATCAAGCTGAGCGCCCGGCTCGGCCTCAATGTGGTCAACTTTTAACACGGCGCCCTTTTCGGCTTTATATTGTTTACCCTTGAACTCTATTATTGCGTACATATATGCGTCCTTAAATATTCTTTTTTCACTTTACCCTTCCGCCCTCCCGCTGTCAAGCCCACCAAGCGGCCCAGCCGCTTTTACATATGCTGGTGGCGGAATAGTTACCCTTGCTGTTTGCCAGATCTTCAATGATTCCTAATATGAGGGGGGCGCTGTTTTCCATACCGCCTTCGGCACATAGCCACCTTATCGCCGCGCCCCCCAGCCCAATAACAGCGCGCGACACATTGAGCGCGTTTAGGCAAAAAATGCCGCAGGCTGTGGCGCGGGACCAGGTCGCTGTTTAGAATAAGTTTTTAGCGCCGCCCAATAACAGCGCGCGAAACATTGAGCGCGTTTAGGCAAAAAATGCCGCAGGCTGTGGCGCGGGGCCAGGTCGCTGTTTAGAATAAGTTTTTAGCGCCGCCCGATAACAGCGCGCGAAACATTGAGCGCGTTTAGGCAAAAAATGCCGCAGCAAGCTCGTTCCCTTCCTTAATAAGGCTAAGCGGGCAGTAGAACGTCAGGCAAAACAGCTTAAACGCTGTTTTGTGGCGCGGGGCCAGGCTACCGCCCCCATAAACATCTTCAGCGCCCTGCGCCCGCACTTCGTTGCGGGCTACCCCCCAATCCGCCGCCCCGCCAACACCGGCTGGCGTTTGCCCCGCCACACGGCAGCCGCCATACCTATTATCCGCTGCTCAGCGGCCTCCTACAGAGGTTCGATCGGGTAAGGAAATTTTTCAACTGTGAAGGTTTGCTTTGCAAACCCGTCTGCGTAGCAGACCTCGTTACGAATGAATCACCTGAATCGGAGATGGCCCGGTTCGTGTCCCACGTTATTCTTGACACACATCACCGGGTAAAATATATTGAGTTGGTATGAAAATTGTTACCGGAATCGAAAACAACCGCCCTGAATGCATGGAAAAACCCTGCTCCCGCTGTCCCTGTATGGACTTTTGCCCGCTGGAAAAGGCCATGAATCTGATAGGCGGTAAATGGCGGCTTTCTATACTTTGCGCCCTGCATAGCGACGGAACCACACGTTACAACGAATTGAAACGAAA
>JAITAE010000036.1 GCA_031284295.1 Spirochaetaceae bacterium | reverse complement strand
CTGCTTGGCGGCAAGAATATTCCGCTGAAGGACGCGGCCAAGAAGACCGGCGGCATCGACGTGCTGAAAGCGCCCACCGCTCTGTCGAACTATCTGCCGGAGATACGAAAGCTCCTGGTAAGGCCCTCCGTCCCGCTGGGCGAAGCGCGCCTTGCCGCGTTCCTTGACGAGGCCTCGGAGCTGCTTGCGCGGCTGGGGATCGAAGTCATCCTGCCCAAGAACCTGCACCGCGAGTTAAAGCCGCGCCTCGTGCTGAGCGCGGAGCAGAACAAGGCAGGCGGCGCGCTGGTGAGCTACCTCGACCTGCCCTCTCTCCTTACGTTTGAATGGCGGGTCGCGATAGGGGACCAGACGCTCTCCGCCGCCGAGTTCAACGCGCTGGTAAGACAGAAAAGCAAGGTCGTAAGGTTCAAGGACAAGTTCATACGGATAGACCCGGACGAGCTTGCCGCTCTCTTCAAGGCGGCCTCCAGACCGGCGGGTAGGGCGCTTGGCGCGAATGAATTCCTCAAGGCGCATCTTTCAGGCGGCGCGGCGCTGTCCCCTTCCGCGCAAGCGTTGCTGGACAAGGTCTTTGACAAGAAGGACTTCCCGCCGCCTCCCGGCCTGTGCGCCGAGCTGCGTCCCTACCAACTGCGCGGCTGCAACTGGGCGCTCTCGCTCCTGTACGCCGGTTTCGACTGCATAATCGCGGACGACATGGGGTTGGGTAAGACGATTCAGGCGATCGCCGTGCTGCTGCGCCTCAAGGCGGACGGCTTGTGCGGCGGCGGCAAGCGCAGCCTCGTCGTGGCTCCCGCCGCGCTGCTTGAAAACTGGGAGCGGGAACTGCGCCGCTTCGCCCCGTCCGTCAGCGTCCGGCGTTACCACGGCAAGGAACGCGCCCTCGCGGACGGCGCGGAGGTCTTCTTGACAACCTACCAGACGGCGGTCCGCGACAAGAGCGTGTTGTGCGGCGAGGATTTTGCGCTCCTCATCGTTGACGAGGCGCACCTCTTGAAGAACGCGCGGACACGAGGCTCAAAGACAGTCAAGGCGCTGCAAGCCCGCTTCAAGGTTGCCCTGTCCGGCACACCGGTTGAAAACCGCCTTGAGGATATGCGCTCGCTGTTCGACCTCATCCTGCCAGGTTATCTGGGCGGCGCGGAGCAGTTTCGCGGCGAGTTCCGCCGCCCGATAGAAGTCATGCGGGACAAGGACGCGGCGCGGCGCCTGCGGGAAATCACTTCTCCCTTCCTGCTTCGCCGCCTGAAGACGGACAAGAGCATCATCAGCGACCTGCCGGAGAAGATCACGACCGACGAGTACGCGGCGCTGGAAAAGGAACAGGCCGCCCTGTACGAAAGCGTCGTCAAGGTCAACATGGAGAAACTCGACCGGCTCTCTGACAACAAAGAGCAAGCGCCGGCCCGCAGCGCCCTCATCCTGCAGCTGCTCACCTCACTCAAACAGATATGCGGCCATCCCCGCGTCTACGACAAGGAGAGCCCCGCGCTCTCCCGGCTGTCCGGCAAGGCCACGCTCCTCCTTACGCTGCTCCAAGAAATCTTAGACGGCGGCGAGCGCGTACTGATATTCAGCCAGTATGTCGAGACGCTGGAGTGCCTTGCAGCCATCATACGGAACGAGGCTGGCGAGGCGGCGCCGCTCTACCACGGAGGCATGAGCCAGGCAAAGCGCGCCGCCGTGGTGGACGCTTTCCAGAACGGCGGAGGCGCGAACATCCTCCTCGTGAGCCTGCGCGCCGGCGGGCTCGGCCTCAACCTGACGGCGGCAAGCCGCGTTATCCACTACGACCTATGGTACAACCCCGCGGTCGAGGCGCAGGCCACCGACCGCGCCTTCCGCATCGGGCAGAAGCGCAACGTGTTCGTCCATCGCCTCATCACCAAGAACAGCTTTGAAGAAAGGATAGACGCAATGCTGAAAAGCAAGAAAGAACTGGCCGATATGACGGTCGGCACAGGCGAGTCCTGGCTTGCCTCGATGAGCCCGTCCGAACTACGCGCCCTCTTTAGCAGATAAAGCAACAGCCAGGGCCAAAGGGGGGCGCTATTTCCATGCCGCTACCGGCATACAGCCGCATCCTCGCCGCGCCCCCCTACTTCCAGCCCCGCTGCGCGGGTCTTCCAGTACCCCCCAATCCGGCAGACCAGATAATGCCAGGAGTTTGCGGCAAGCGGCGCGTAGCGCCGCGGCGCAAACTCCGGAAATAACCGGCGCAGCCGGTTATTCACCCCCCAATCCGGGGCCCAATCAACACCCAACACCCCCGCCAAGCGGTAAAACCTAGGCCATAAGGCTGATGATTGTCGTCAAGTTTGATGTGTGATCGACATCAAGGTGATGTGTGATCGACATCAAGCTTGATGTGTGACCGACATCAAGGTGATGTGTGATCGACATCAAGGCGGATGTGTGATCGACATCAAGGCGGATGTGTGATCGACATCAAGGCGGATGTGTGATCGACATCAAGGCGGATGTGTGATCGACATCAAGGCGGATGTGTGACCGACATCAACGTTGATGTGTGATCGACATCAAGGCGGATGTGTGACCGACATCAACGTTGATGTGTGATCGACATCAAGGCGGATGTGTGATCGACAACAATGCTGTTGTGTGGTCGACAACAAGGCTGTTGTGTGATCGACAACAAGGCTGTTGTGTGATCGACAACAAGGCTGTTGTGTGATCGACAACAAGGCTGTTGTGTGATCGACAACAATGCTGTTGTGTGATCGACAACAAGGCTGGCCGCCGAGTCGCTGCAAACCGGCTCCTGCCGGATTAGCGCCGCGGATTGGGGGGTGAATAACCGCTACGCGGTTATTTCCGGTGTTTGCTTCGCAAGCCTGCGGCTTGCTTACCGCAAACTCCAGCCGGTGTTGATTGGGCGGCGGATTGGGGGGTAGCGGAATACCGCGCTTGCGCGGGATGGAGCGTGGGGGGCGCGACGGGAAGGCCCCTATGTGCCGGTGACGGCATGGAAAACAGCGCCCCCCTTTTTATTAATCAGCGTTGCCCTAGAGCATCGCAGGGTGCTACGACAACACGCCGGATAATCACCGGTTTATATAACTTTTTGTTGAAAGGGGTTATATAAACCTACAAGCGCAGCAGACTGCTAGAATATGTAAGTATTGGACTGTACACTAAAGGAATGAATCTGATACGCAAACCATTTGCATACAGCTATTACAATGTAACCCTTGTCCTGATATGCGTGAATGCCGTAATTTTTATGCTGGAACGCCTTGCGCCGTGGATTGGGGGGCTGCTTGCGATGACGCCTATTTTGGTGCTGCGTGGCTGTGTTTGGCAGCTTTTTACATACATGTTTGCGCACGCGAGTTTTAGTCATATATTTTTCAATATGCTTGCGCTGTTCGTGTTCGGCGTTCAGACTGAACGTTACATGGGCAGCAGGGAATTCCTTGTTTACTACCTTGTAACGGGCGTACTGGCCGGGTTTTTTTCGTTTATAGTTTTTTTATTCACCGGCGCGGCTCTCGTACCGCTGTTGGGCGCTTCCGGGGCCATATTTGCTGTCCAGCTTGCCTTCGCGGCATTTTTCCCGGATACCATACTGCGTATCTGGTGCATCCTGCCGTTACGCGCGCCGGTTATGGTGCTTGTTTTTACCGCGATAGAGTTGTTTTCAACGATTTTTGGCGTTGCAAACGGGGTGGCGCATCTGACGCATCTTGCCGGTTTCGGTTTCGGCTGGATTTACTTTCTGGTACGATTTCGGGCAAACCCGCTGCGCATGATGACGGGAAGACGGTAACCCGCACGGAAGTATGCCGGCGGTTTTGACGCGGGGCTTTTGACAATGGGGAGATGGTGATTCGCATGAAAGAAAGTATGGGGCCGGATGTACGGCCTGTAGACGAAACTAAAATAGGTGAACACGATTTGGTATTTTACTATTCCCGTGAACATCGCCTTAAAAAAGCGAGCCCGCGAGTACGCTCCCTGTACGAAAATGTTCCCAAACCGCGGTTCGGCATCTTCTCTTCGCTGTTTGATACAAAGCCAAAAGCTATGCTTTTAATCGTAATTGTCGTGATATGTCTTCTGTCTCTGTTCCTGCCCTTCCTTCGCGGAGGAGGCTGACGCGGGGCGGCCATCCGCCTGGGCCGCCTGGGCCGCTCACTTTACATAAACAAAAAAATATTGTAGAATAAAAGAAGATGGCAATATTACCGCGGCAAAAAATACAGGATTATTACACACAATACAAGAGCATTCCTATAACTTTCCATAAAGAGATTATACAGGTAACAGGATTACAGGCGAAACGGGTTATTCTAAAATGCGCTTCGGATTTTTTCCCATGCGTTATATATTCAACAAGTTTTGAAGAGGCAAAGATCGTTGCGAGCAATAAATCCGGCCTGATAGAAAAGCTGAGAGATACGAGTAACTCGGTAAGCATAAAATTCTGCTTCAGGACGGCCGGCAGCGGTGAAGAGGTGGCTTTTTTGGTGGCCGCCCGTGTGGCGGGCTTCGCGCCATACGATACGGGCGCAGATATGTCAATGTTTACATTGCAATTTTCGCAACGTCCGCCGGATGACCTGATCGAGATTGTGGGCCGGGTTATTGAAGCAAACAAAAGTTTTACCAAGCGGAAGGATGAGCGGATAACAATAACGCCTGAGACCTTACGCAAATTGCATTTTACAACAAAAGAACCCGGCGTTACGATAGAGGGCGTACCACGGCGATGCATACTGCGGGACATTTCTTTTACAGGAGCGCGTCTTATCATGCTCGGTATATCGAAATTTCTGATAAACAAGCCGATCACGATAAAGTTTGATTTTGATGAACCTGACGAAAACTACAGCATTGAAGGAAAAGTAATAGGTGCTGAAAAAGTAGTGGATCGTAACGACATGGTTGTGTTAAACATGGTTTACAACGATCCCGTGCCCATGTCGTACAAGATACGTCTGAGCGACTACCTTAACAGTGTAAGAACGGATCTCCGGACAAACCGCCCCGCGTCTGCCGGGGAGTCGGCATCCCCGCCCGCCGATCCCTCCGTACCCGCCGGTTGATGGATGTATGGCGCCGGAAGCCGGGGCGGCGGCAAGGATGATCAACATGACTTTACCGTCAGGCGGAACGATGGCGGGCCGGAAGTTCGGGTGGTTTTTCTGCCCGTACCGGAGAGACTGGCATTAAAATGCGCGGCGAACGGGTTTTCACTTAACAGCGCCATACCTATACCTGTCGAGTTGCCCTCAAATTCCGAAACCGAAACCAATCTAGCGGCCGCATTGGGGAATCTTACGATAGAAATGATAGTGGCCGGCATGATTCGCGTTGTTTGCCGTTATGCGGCGGCGGATAGGGCTGGCGATAGAGTTTCTAGGTATTACCGGGACTTTGTGCTTGCGTTTAAGCCGGACATACTGGCCGAATTCACTACCGCGACCGTGACGCATATTCAAAACGGCGCTTACAACAGGGCGCGCGAGGCTATTGCGGCGCTTGACGGCCTGTTTCCCGGCTCTCCAGAAGTGACGGCGCTAAAATCCATGCTTGCAGGGGAGGCTGACGCTTGTAGCGAGCCGGACTACATAGAAGCGTACCGGCTCATAAGCGGGGGCAGCGAGGAAGCCGGCATGGAAAAGCTGCGTAAATTCCTGGAACATAACCCGGATTCATGGAACGGGTGGTTTATGCTGGGCTGGGCGCTCCGCAGGCTTAAACGCTGGAAAGACGCCGCCGCCTGCTTCCATAAGTCTATGGAAGCAGGCGGCGATGGCCCGGACACGAGCAATGAACTTGCGATATGCCTGATGGAAAGCGGCGACTATACCGGCGCCCGACGCCTGCTGGAAAGCGCACTGTCGGTGGACAGCGAAAACACAAAGCTTATTTCAAACCTGGCAATACTGGAACTAAAGACAAGCCGTGACGCGGAAGCCGAAACCCTGTTCCGCAAGGTTTTGGACATAGACCCAAACGACCCAATAGCAAACAGATTTTTCAGCGTGCGGTAGGCGGTTTGGCTATAGTGTTTCTATTTAGAAAAGTATAAGGAGGGGGAAGTAGCGGCAACGTAAGTTGCCGGCCAATTCGTTCCAAAGCCCACGGCTTTTCCGCTACCTTCTCTGCGGGGATGCCCCCCTCCCCCCGCATATTGGTGTTTTACAAGTGGAAGCACTATATGACGAGCCTTCCGCAAGGGTGTCGCTTTATCTTTCCATCGTGCGGCATCTTAAGCGTTGCATTGGTTTGACCGGAGGCTCTATCGGGTAAGGAGATTTATCAAAGTGGGGTCTGCTTGGCAGACCCCACAGTAAAAAACGTGAGGCGAGGCAAAGAGAAAAAGTCCGCAAATTAATACCCCTTTATCCGGATAATTAGGAACCGCACATAAATAAAATGCCATGCATTTATTTTAATTGCTTGCGCAATAAGAAAATAACATGACCAAACAGTCATGTTATTTCTGTACACTTCTTTAGTGAAAATCAGCGTTAATCCGCAGATGGTATTCCGTCGAAATCACGTTTAATAGTACCGCCAAACATAGCAAACAGCCGGGCGTTACTTTTCCCGCCCTCCTTTTTTGTCTATGCCATCAGCATCGAGAAAACCATCACAAACAGCGCAACGGTTTCGCAGAGGCCCAAAATAAGCATATAGTTACCAAAGCCCTGACCCGTTTCCGCGTAAGCATCGCAGGCCGCGGCTCCGGCGGAACCCTGCGCAATAGCGGAAACACCCATGCCCAGACCGGCAAATATGCCGATACCCAAAACCTGGGCTACATTCAAATTTTGCGTATTAAACAAAGTCTGCATCAGAATGAAACCATAAATGGTCTGAGTAAGCGGCGCACCCGCAAAAGCAACCAAGACAAACGGAAGGGGTTTGTTCTGCATAAGGCACTTCTTCCAAGCGCCTATAGCCGCCATCCCGGCTATACCGGCGCCGGTAGCGGAACCGATTGCGGCAATTCCCAAACACGCCCCAAGGCCGATTTGACCCAATAATCCAGCTTCCATATATTTCTCCTTAAATATTTTTCTTTTGCCCAACTGCAAAAGGTTTGTATGAATAACCCGACCATTCTATAGCAAGATGGTTTCCGGCATATTCCAGAAGGTTAAGCCTAACACCGTGCACTATAACAGACAGCGCGTTCATAATAATGTTAAGCCCATGACCAAGAATCAGTATCAGTACGGCGGCAAACAACTTTAACGCGATCTGCACGGCGGAAGCGCCCGCCCCGCCCCCAGCCATCGCGCCTATTCCCGACATCGAATTAAAACTTTGCGCTATCGAAGTTCCGGCAAGTCCTACGGCAAACAACCGGATGTAACTTATTATGTCCGCGAAGCTTCCCACAGCGTTGAGAAAGGTCGGCAAAATGTTTGAAAAGCTTTTCAGCACATTTACAAATGGATTCCCGCCCTTCTGCTCAGCAAAGATAAAGTACACCGCCGGCCCTATGCCGATAAAGTATGCGGCAAAGCCGGGTAGTTCTACTTTCAGCAGCATGGAAAGCACAAGAAAGTAAAGCCCTATCATCATCACGAGCCAACCGGCCTGCGCGAGCGCGACCGGGGAGGGCAACAATTTTTTGATATTTTTTAGGCGGGCATAAACCAACTGTATTATAGCGATAGAAAAGCACAAAAACTGTACGTTCCAGTAGGCGGTGTTTCCGGGCTGTTCCGCCGGTATTTTGAACAGCTTCTGTAGAATGCCGGGGAAGGCTTCAAGCGCGACCTTCGGGTTGAACTGCGGCAGCACTAGCGCCTGAAGGAACGTAGGCAACGCCTCGTAAGGCGCCGCGAACCAAGCTCCGTTCAACGCGCCCCAAACGATGGTACAGAACGAAAGCCACATAAAAAGTTTAGCCGCGTCCGGCATCTTGCCTGTTTTTTTTCTGAAAGCAAGACCGGCCAGGGTGCTCATGGCAAAAAGTACGCAGCCGTAGGCGGCATCCCCAAATATCATTGCAAAGAATATGCTGAAAAACAGCAGGTATGAGGGGCTTACATCGTACTCACGGTAGCCGGGTACCGTCCCAAGGAACGAGAATAACGGTTCTATTATACGCACAACGGCATTGCTTTTTATCAGGGTGGGCGGCATATCCGTTTCCGCCGGATCAGAGGCGTACAGCGCCCAGCCATTTTCCGCGGCAGCCCGTTTTACAAGGTCAAGCTCCGGCGCGGGTACAAAACCCGTGATATACGATACCGCCATTCCGTCGGGACAATCCGACACGCCTTCCATGCCGACTTTCGCGGTCTCAAACTCTATCGCGCCGGAAGCATCTAAAAGATCGGTCTCTATCAATGAAATTTGAGAATAAAGCGTGGAAAGTTCCTGCTCTATTCCGTCAATCTCCGCTTTCTGCTTAGTAATTTCGCCTCGCAACGTGGAAAGCGATTTTTCTGGAAGCTGAAACGGCTGCTCACCGGTCAAAGCCGTGTTTACCGCGACACAGTACACATTCGTTTTGTCCCGTCCCAGCGCAATGACTTGCTGCTCCCCTAAATTCTCGTAAGCCTTTTTGGGAAGTTCGTACAAAAATAGCGAAATGCCGTGTTCCGCAAGGCTCTTGAACGCGGCGGGGTCAAAGTCTCCCCATTTTTCGATACGACTAATCTCGCGCATATCCGCGTAAACCCGTTCCTGCGCCGCCTTGCGTTTTTCTGAAAGATCCAAGACATGAGCGCCTATATCAATCGAAGTGTCCAGAACGAAAGGCACAAACGCTTCCTTCGTTTTTAGCGCAAAACTCCGCAGAATTCCGGCGGCTTTATCCAGATCGGCTTTTTTTTCAAGAAGGCTGCTCAAAACCTCCGAATGAACCGCCTTTTTCTCAATGTGCATGACACCCAGATTTCGAAGTTTTGTCAGATTGTCGTCCTGCAACTTATCCAGGCCAATTATGGCCACTTTTTTCATCGGTACTATCATCCGGCTGCCCTCTCCATTCCACGTTTGGAAATCTTACCGCGCACTACGGCGGCCGTCTGCTGGTCGCCTAGATAAACCTGAATCTTTTTGATGTTCGCCCTCGCTTCCGGTATCTTGATTTTTTCAAACAGGTTGACGCGCTGTGTAGTGGTACGCAACTCTTTTTCAAGCCGCCGTTGCTGTTCTTCCAGAGTACGCGCTTCCATGTCGATTTCTAGCGCTTTTTTGAGCTTTTCAACCGCCGTATCCAGCCAGAGCGGTTTTTTCAGCAGGTCATATCGCGCAATCTCAAATTCCGTCCCTTCAAAAACAGGTATCGGAACTCCGGCAATGTTGCCTTCGCGCACATTGATGCGCGTTATCCGCAAAATATCGGCGGTGAATACGCCTTTTTCACCAAAAACGGCTATCCATGCCTTAAAAGTCTCGTCAAGTTTTGTTTTTTCATCGCGCAGTTCGTTGACTCTCGCCTCAACCCCGCGAATTTCCGCCTGTAACTGCTGTTTTTTCAGCATAAGAGTCGGCAGATAACGCTGAAACATCTTCAGTTGATCTTTCTGCTTCTTTAACTCATTCTTTGTAAGTTTTAGTTTGGCCATAAGCTATCTGCCTTTGGGCCAGAACTCATCTATAAGTTCCGTCCGCATACCTGTTTCCTCAGGGTTAAAGCAATCGGCAAGTATTTCCCAGCCCAGATCGAGCGCCCCCTCAAGCGGAATGTTGACGGACAAATCCATCATCTCCTTCTCGAAACGCTCGCCATATTTCAACAATTTACCGTCCCACGGGGTCATCATAAAGCCCATCGATTTCTTTTCCAGCGTATCCTTGTAGTACGAGTAGAGTTTTATCATGCCGTCCATGATTGCGCGGTGATCCTTGCGTGTCTTGCCATTGACCATCTGCTTAAGGCGGGAAAGCGAACCGAACGGCTCGATGCGCCCGCCGCGCAGGTAGTACTGCCCTTCCGTTATATAACCGGTGTTGTCCGGTACAGGGTGAGTAACGTCATCGCCGGGCATAGTCGTAACGCCGAGTATCGTTATCGAACCAGCCGTTTCAAAGTCAACCGCTTTTTCGTAGCGGGCGGCAAGCTGACTGTAGAGGTCGCCCGGATAGCCGCGGTTTGACGGAACCTGCTCCTGAGAAATCGCTATTTCCTTCATAGCATCGGCAAAGCTCGTCATGTCGGTAAGGAGTACCAGCACGTCTTTTTTTTGCAACGCGAACTGTTCCGCCACGGCGAGAGCTATGTCCGGCACCATCAAACATTCTACAGTCGGGTCGGAAGCCGTATGTATGAACATAACTGTACGGGAAAGCGCCCCGCCTTCCTCCAGTGTGTCTTTGAAAAACAGGTAATCATCGAATTTTAGCCCCATGCCGCCCAAGATTATCACGTCAACCTCGGCCTGCATAGCGATACGCGCCAAAAGATCGTTGTAAGGCTCGCCTGAAATCGAGAAAATCGGCAACTTTTGCGAGACTACAAGCGTGTTAAACATATCTATCATAGGAATACCGGTGCGTATCATTTTGCGGGGAACTATGCGCTCGGACGGATTGACGGAGGGGCCGCCTATCGGAATAAGGTTTTCATGCAATTCCGGACCGCCGTCACGCGGCCTGCCCGAACCGTTAAACACGCGCCCCATCAGGTTATCGGAGAAACTTACCTCCATGGGATGACCCAAAAAGCGCACCGTGTCGCCCGTCGAGATGCCGCGCCCGCCCGCAAAGACTTGCAACGATACAAGGTCGCCTGAAAGCCGGTTCACTTCGGCAAGCGATGTGCCGAAAGTCATATCAACCTCGGCAAGGTCGCCGTAACGGACATCTTCTGCCCGGACGGTGATAACGCTGCCGGTTATGGATTCAATTTTGCTATATACTTTACTCATTTTTACCGCCTATGCCAATAATTTTTCCGCTGCCGCATCAAGGCCGGAAGACATTTCTTTCAACATACCGCGAAGTTCCACCTCAAGGCTCTTGAACCTATCGCTGCCCATCGCGGAATAGTTATAGTCTATGAATTTTTGCCGCAACTGGTTAAACCAGAGCCGCGCCTCGTCCTTGGCTTTAAAGCTGAATTTCCCGCCCAAAACGGTAATAATAAGGTCGTAAACATACTTCTGCCGTTCGGGGCTTGCCGCCTGGTCCACTTCATCAAACGAGTTTTGTTGAAAATATACCGCGTCAAGGAAGTCGCCTTTCAAATAAATGATAAAGTCGTCTATGCTGGTTCCTTCCTCGCCGACAACCTTCATCATTTGCTCAACCTCTATGCCGCGCGCCAGTATTTTCCTGCCGTAGCTTACCTTTTCGATTGATATTATACCGCCATACTTCGACCACGAATCGAGCGGGTGTATGGCCGGATACTTGCGGGCGTCGCTACGCTCGCGGGAAAGCCCGTGGAACGCGCCTACAACCTTCAACGTTGCCTGCGTTACAGGTTCCTCAAAGTTGCCTCCCGCCGGAGACACCGTGCCGCCTATCGTAATCGACCCCTTGCAGCCATCCCGCAGGCGCACGACTCCGGCGCGCTCGTAGAAACTGGCTATTGTAGATTCAAGGTATGCGGGAAAGGCTTCCTCGCCGGGTATCTCTTCAAGGCGTCCTGACATTTCACGCAGAGCCTGCGCCCAGCGGCTCGTCGAGTCGGCCAACAGCAGCACGTTAAGCCCCATCTGCCTGTAATACTCCGCCAGCGTTACCGACGTGTACAGCGAGGCTTCACGCGCCGCGACAGGCATCGATGATGTGTTGCAGATGATTATCGTCCGTTCCATCAGTGATTTTCCCGTTTTCGGGTCTGTCAGTTCGGGGAATTCTTTCAAAACTTCAACAACCTCGCCGGCGCGCTCGCCGCAGGCCGCGATTATTACTATGTCAACATCGGCGTTCCGGCTGGTACAATGCTGTAACACCGTCTTTCCGGCGCCGAACGGTCCGGGTATACAATAAGTACCCCCGCGGGCCACGGGAAAGAATGTATCCACGATGCGAAGCTGGGTAACCATAGGATCAGAAGGTTTGTATCGTTCCTCGTAGCAGTCAACGGCGCGTTTTACCGGCCAGTAAAAACTCATCGTGAGTTTTGTGATTTCGCCCGCTTCGTCCTCTACCTCGGCTATCGTATCTCGTAGCTTGTAAGAGCCCGCGCCCACGATGGTCTTAATTTTGTAAGTCTTGTACATATTGAACGGAACCATGATTCTATGCTTAAAAACACCTTCCGGCACGGTTCCAAGACAATCGCCGCGAAGCACCGTATCACCGGCTTTCACCACCGGGGTAAAGTCCCACGCCTTGTCAAACGGAAGCGGGTCAAGGTAAACGCCGCGCTCAAGGAAATAACCCGTCTGCTTGGCAAGTTTTGGCAGCGGGTTTTGCAGTCCGTCAAAAACTTGCCCCAAAAGACCGGGTCCCAACTCTACCGCAAGCATATTTCCGCTGAATTCGCAAACATCGCCGGTTCTGATGCCGCGTGTCATCTCGAAAACTTGCAGCGAGCATATATCACCGCGTATACGGATTACCTCGCTCTTTAACTTTTTATCGCCTATCTTGATGAATCCAACCTCGTTCATGGAAACCTGCCCATCGAAGCGGACATTAACCATGTTGCCGTTTACCGCGGCTACTACACCTTTTGTTCCGATCATTAACTATCTCCTGTTGCTCCTACGCCCGGAGCGTTTTCCATGATGGACGCATATAATGCTTTATATTCAGCAAAACCTTCTTCCGTCTTGAACGCGGCTCGGCGCTCAATAAGAAGCAGTTTAAGCATATAGGCGTAAACCGCGTTTACGCCGAAGTATGTGTTTTTTTGCAGATTTTCTACAGCGTCCCAGCGTCCCTTATCCAAGAAAAGTTCAGCTTCAAGAGGATTATCCATAACTACGGCGGTTTTCGCCTGATTTTCCGCGTCAGTGTCCCAGTATTCAACCGGTAAAGCGTCCGTTTTAAGACGCGCCGCTCGAAACTGCGCAAGGGCAAGCGTCAATGTCCGCTCCCGTTTGCGCCACCCGTCTATAAAGGCCGAATCCACAGGCTTGAACGGCTCCGCTCCCTCCGGCACCCCGCAAACGCAGTGCCGTAACAATGTAAAATGCTTCCGTATCAAATATGCGCGGCACAATTCCTTGAATATGGCTGAGTTTATCGGCGGTGTCTGCCCATAACTTAGATATGGCAATTGGGCTATTAAAAAATAATACACCGCTTAATTTCCTTTTGCTTCGTTCTTAACAATTTCGGCAAGACGCGGATTAAGGTAGGCGGCAAGCGCTTCGGCGACAGCCGGCGCGGAAAAATCATAGTACGCGGAACCGTCCTTTAGGGCAATCCTAAAGCCCGCCGCGAGATTTTTTCCCGCTTTAATCTCCAATCCGTTTGACATTTCCGCCGAAAGCGCGCCCCTGGCCCAGCTTTCCAGCGATTTAAGCTGGCCTTCATTTAAAATCACATCCACGGTTTCTTTGCCGGAGCTTAGTCCCTTAACAACTTCCGGGATAAGCGTCTTTAGCGTGTCGTCGCTAAAAGCCGCCTGTGTATTTTTGACAATGATTTTGTTCAAAAGTGTCTCAATTTCGCCCTTAAACGACAAAATCAAGTTACGGGAGGCCTGTCCAATCGCCGCCATAGCCGCCTTTTCGAAGCGTTCCGCGTCTTGTTTTGCTTTTTCAACGGCACTCGCAGCCTCTTTAGCGGCAGAATCGACTATCCGTTTGGCCTCCGCTTCCGCCTCCGCCTTGATGTGGGCAGCCTCTCCTGACGCCTGCTCGATTCCGTCTTTTTTTATTTTTTCGATAAATTCTTGCAGTTGTATATCCATAAGTTCCTCTTTTCCGATTGGCATCGGAGTTATAAATTACGATAATCCTATTATAATTAAACTTCTACTTGCATAAAAAGTCAAGCATAATGGCGCGGTAGTGTCGCGCGGTAGCCAAGAGCTTCGGCGTTTACTCTGGGAACAAGGTCTCACACAGGAAATTCGAATCCAAAACGGTGTGCATCATGCGGCGTTTGGCGCTGATACGATTCTTTTTCATCTTCATTTTCTTAAGCCGTGTAATGTCATCTTCCTCAGTATATTCAAAATTGATGGCTTCGTTCCCCGTCCTCACACGACAGTCGTCTTCTAGTATCCCGACACGATTGAAACAATGGATAGCATAGTATATTCTATAACAAAGCATAGAGACCAAGAGGGAGGGAATCTATGCCACAAAAGAAATACAAGGTAACGTCGGAGAAAGATGAGGAAAATCTTCTTCACAACGTCATCAACCGGGGAAAACACGTTGCCCAAAAACGGAAGCGGGCACAGGCTTTGCTCCTTATAAATGAAGGATACACCGATGAAATGACGGTGGGAACAATAGGCATGCATTGCCGGGCACGAGAAGACTTACGGCAGCGGTTCGTGGAGGACGGGTTTGGGGTAAGCCTTGAAGAAGGGAAAGTCCGTGGACGCCGGCCGCGTTCCCTGCAAGGGGCGGACAAGGCGCGGCTTATTGCCCCGGTATGCGGGCCGGTACCGGAGGGGTGTGCCCGGTGGACGTTACGGCTGTCAGCGGATATAGTGTTTCTCCATAGAAAAGTATAAGGAGGGGGAAGTCGCGGCAACGAAAGTTGCCGACCCCTCGCTCCAAAGCCTGCGGCTTTTCCGCCACCCCCCTCTGCGGGGCTTGGTGGAGGTTTTGACTACCGTGTCATTCGCTCCTACCGGGCCAAAGGCTGCTCCTTTGGAACTGCCTTCCCCCTAAAACCCCGGCCTCTACCGCGTGTCAGGCGTGCCGCGGGCACACCGGACAGCGGCAAACCGCTGCGCGGTTTGTCCCCTGGCTCCAAAGCCTGCGGCTTTTCCGCCACCCCCCTCTGCGGGGCT
>JAITAE010000023.1 GCA_031284295.1 Spirochaetaceae bacterium | reverse complement strand
TGAATATCCATTCTAATGTCCCGCATAAGAGAATATGGGGAATTTACTCCCAAGGACGGTTCGGAAACGAGTCGCCCTTGGGAGCGTAAATCATACTTTTAGTTCTTATAACCGTATGCATCTTGTCTTCCCCAAGAATTGTTGTTTCCAATGAACCTCCATATCGCCATTTAAAACGTGCGAGTTTACGCAGGGAAGCGTTGATGCGCCGGCACAGTGGCTGTCAAAGTAGTTGATGTTGCCTCAAGTTAATCGGTAATATCCTAGATTTATTATATTAAAGAAAAGCGCAACAGGCTGCCAGCCTATGTCTGACCCCTGACCTAGCCTATGTCTGACCCCTGCCCAAGCCTGTGTCAGACCACTGACCCGTCCTATGTCTGACCCCTGACCAAGCCTAGGTCTGACCCTTGACCTAGCCTAGGTCTGACCCTTGACCCGGCCTATGTCTGACCCCTGACCTAACCTATGTCTGACCCTTGACCAAGCATGGGTCTGACCTTTGACCCGGCCTATGTCTGACCCTTGACCTAGCCTATGTCTGACCCCTGACCAAGCCTGTGTCTGACCCCTGACCAAGCCTGTGTCTGACCCTTGACCAAGCCTATGTCTGACCCCTAACATAAGCTGTTTCAATAAGCGTACTCGTGCCGGGCGGGGGAGGGGGTGAAGGCCCCTGATTGGGGGGTAGCGGAAGACCCGCAACGCGGGGCTGTAGCGAGGGGGGCGCGACAGGAAAGCCCCTATGTGCCGGTAACGGCATGGAAATAGCGCCCCCTTCATAATGAAGAATGAATCATTGAAGACCTAGCAAATTGCGGAGCCAACAACTGACATACCCGCGTATTTAAAAGGCCGCTGGCGGCTTAAACCCCACTGGTGGGGCTGGTGGGGCTGGCGGACAAGCGCAAAATCTGCTATAACTGATACATAAATGGCTTATGTAAAGAATATTTTTGAAAAGAATTTCCTTGAATATGCTTCGTATGTAATTAAAGACCGCGCTATTCCTGAACTTGACGACGGGTTAAAACCGGTGCAGCGCCGTATATTACATTCCCTGTTCGAGATGGATGACGGCAAATATCACAAAGTGGCAAATGTTGTGGGGCATTGCATGAAGTACCATCCTCACGGCGACGCTTCGATAGGGGACGCGCTTGTCGTGCTTGCGAATAAGGAATTTTTTATCGACAGGCAGGGGAACTTTGGAAATATTTTGACCGGAGACCGCGCTTCCGCGGCGCGTTATATAGAGTGCAGGGCGACGCCGCTCGCGAAAGATGTTTTTTATAATCCGAAACTTACAGACTATGTAGAATCATACGATGGGCGCAATAAGGAGCCGCTTGTTTTTCCGGCAAAGATTCCCGTGATACTCGTTATCGGCGCGGAAGGTATCGCCGTTGGAATGTCAACAAAAATTCTGCCGCACAACATTATCGAAACGCTCGAAGCGGAAAAAGCCTGTCTTGCGGGAAAGCAATTTGAATTGTATCCTGACTTTCCCGGCGGCGGCCTTGTTGATGTCTCCGATTACCGCGACGGCAACGGCAAGGCGCTTGTGCGGGCAAAACTGGATACCAGCGACCCAAAGCGCATTGTGATACGCGAGCTGCCGTTCGGCGCAACAACGGAAAGTTTAATCGCAAGCATAGAAAACGCGGCAAAGGCCGGGCGGATAAAGATACAATCTATCAGTGATTACACGACAGAAAATGTCGAAATAGAAATAAAGCTGGCGCGCGGCGTTTACGCGGAGGAAACAATCGACGCGCTGTTTGCGTTTACGGAATGTGAGCAGGCAATTTCCGTAAATATGCTTATGATAAAAGATGATTTCCCGGAAGTGATGACCGTTACCGATGTTGTGCGGCATCACGCGAAACAGCTTGTAAAAATTCTTGTTAAAGAACTTGAAATAGAAAAAAAAGAACTACAGGATAAACTGCACTTGCGTACGCTTGAACGCATCTTTGTAGAGGAACGCATATACAAAGCTATCGAAAGCCAAAAGACCGCCGAAGCGGTGCAAAAGGCCGTAGTTAAGGGTTTTGTTCCGTTTGCGAAAGAGGTGGGCGCGCGCGGCGTTTCCGGTGATGACGTGGAGCATTTACTTAAAATACCGATACGCCGGATTTCTCTGTACGACATTAACAAGGCGCGTGATGAAATGGATGAGATACGAGCGCGGATAAAAGTGATTAACGCCTACTTAAAAGACAGCACGGCATACGCGGTATCTTTTATTGACGGCATCATCGGAAAAATAAAAGCAAACGAAGAACTGGGACGCGGGCAGCGGAAAACAAAAGTTGGTAAATTTGAAAAGGTTGACATAAAAGAAGTTGTAAAAAAAGATTTAATTCTTAAATACGACAGCGAAAGCGGCTATCTTGGGACGGCGGTAGCAGGTGTTGTTGTCGCCGAAGCCTCGCAGTTTGACCGCGTACTTGTCGTCAGGCAGAACGGTTCATGGACGGTGCAGGACATTCAGGAAAAAGTTTTTACCGGCGAGAAGGCATGGTGGGTAGGAATTGCCGACAAGGATGCGATAAACTCAATGATATTTACAATCGTATACAAAGAAAAAACATCGGGGCTCGCTTTTATAAAGCGCTGCGTGATTGAAGGCTGGATAATGAACAAGGAATATTCATTCGCGCCTGAAAATACCGATGTGCTGCATATTGATGTCCGTGAAAAATTTATTTTCAAACTGCACTATATTCCAAAACCGCGCCTTAAAATTTTATGCGAAGAATTTAAAGCGCAGTCATTCGCGGTAAAAGGTATAAAGGCGGGCGGCGCGCGTTTATCCAACAAGGCCGTTAAACGCATTGAAGTAAAAAAATGATTCCAAAAATATTTGTACTGTTTGGTTCACCGCGCAAAAATGGTTATACGGCGCGTATGCTGGAATATTTTTTTGAATGCTGGGGCGGAGATGATATAAAAAAACATACCGTTATATTTAACGCATACGATGCGGGCATAAAGCCCTGTATCCACTGCGGCCACTGCAAAAAGATTCGCGGCTGTATTTACGATGATTTTATTCCCGTTGAACAGGGTTTGAACACGGCTGATATTCTGATAGTGGCGTCTCCAGTTTACGGACTAGGGTTTCCATCCCCGCTGAAGGCCGTGTTTGACCGCGCCCAGCAGTATTTCGAGGCAAAATTTTCGCTGGGAATAGGGACGCCGGTTTCAAAACACAAGGCGGCGCTGTTTTTTGCTTCCTGCGGTTCGGCGGATGGAAGCGGCGCCGCTATGATGAAAAAACAGCTTCTCCTTGAATTCAGGCTGTTCAACGCGGAACTTTTACAAACTGTGGTTTTGCGGAACACGGACAACATCGATTTTGATAAAGGTCTTATTGCCGCCGGAATGAAGGGCGCGGCACGGCGCGTCAAACGGTATCTGACATCTTTTTTAGACGAAATGAAAGACACAAGGAGATTTTAATGAAAATTACCCCCCCCCCCCCATCCCATGTTCAGGAAGCGAAACATACGGATGAACGCAAACAGCGTTATGAGGCTCTGGGCGGCCTGCGTGGAACAGCGGCAGTAATTGTCGCTTTCATTTGGCATTATCAGCATTTCAAACCGGAATCTTTTCCGTTCAGTGGAATATTGTATTTACCTTATGCCTACGGGTGGGTAATGGTAGAATTGTTTTTTATGTTGTCCGGATTTATTTTTTTTAACAAGTATGGCAAAGAAATATCGGAACATTCATTATCAAAAAGAGATTTTTTTATATTAAGATTCAGCAGATTATATCCGCTGCACTGGCTCACATTATTCATTGTAATAACGGTAAAATTTGTACTAAAACGTTATACAGGCTCGGCTTTCTTTGTATACCACAACAATAATATATTTTTCTTTTTACAAAATATATTATGCATACAAAACGGCTGGCTGCAGACAGATTTTTCATTCAACGGTCCGGCATGGTCTATTTCTGTAGAAATAATGATGTATATAGTATTTTACACCCTGTTCTATCATGTCAGAAACGGTAAAACCAGCTTGATCGCCTGCCTGTTTTTAATATACACGGGCTTGATGATGTACACATCAGGGTGGAATAAGCCGGTTTTTAATGACCAAATTGGAGTGGGGCTTATGTGTTTTTTTATAGGCTGCGTTACCGGAAAACTCTTGAATTACTGCAAAACAAATATAAAGCTGGAAAGATTGATAATATGCGCCTCTATCTTTGTTATATTGGCATTATCAGTCATTGTAATGGTATACAGGCATGAATACCTGATTTTCATGGGGATATTTTTATTTTTCCCGGCTGCGCTTATAGTTTCGCTGCGGATACGAATTATTTCGTCTATACTGTCATTAAAGCCGCTTTTGTATTTGGGAGAAATATCATATTCAATATATTTGATGCATTTTCCAATTCAACTGATAATAATAACTATAGCTATAATTTTTGATCTGAAAATAAATTATTCAAGCGGAATATTCTTTTTTATCTTTATATTAACGGTGATAACAGCCTCTCATATCGTACATTATTGTTTTGAAAAACCGGTACAAAACTTTATACGAAACAGGCTGATGATAAAAGCCGCAAAATGAGTACTGCCGCGAATTACTTTACGGTTGATTTTTATGGCTTTTAACGGATAGTATTTATATTCGAAACTTGATATTTTGAAACAGAATTAACTATTAAATTTATGAAGTATCTTGAATCAAACGAAAAAAACATTCTGGCGGCGGCGGAACAGATAAGGGCTGGAAAGCTTGTCGCCTTTCCGACGGAAACAGTCTACGGGCTGGGCTGCG
>JAITAE010000010.1 GCA_031284295.1 Spirochaetaceae bacterium | reverse complement strand
GGCACCGAATTTGAAGTAAAGCTCCGCAATGAATTATCCCAAAAAGCTATTGCCCGTGAATGTGCCGATTGGATTCGCCAAAAAGTTACTTTTATGTCCAACACTACGAACGAGAATATGGGCGGTTTTTTGAATATCGCCTCAGATTCCGCAGAGTTGACTTATATGCCGCTCTCCGGTTTTACGACCGTAGACATTGGTTGTGAGCGCGGCAATAACGCCTACAATATGGTAACCCGCCTGGATGCGCCTGCAAGCGCTCAGTTTATCAGCCTTTTTGATCAGATATGGAATGACAAATCAAAAAAGCAGAATGTAACCGAAGAAGTAATCGACAGCATCACCGTTGCGTATAATGAAAACTCCGCTGCCTTTCTGTATTTTTTTACCCTCTATAATATTTTTTATGAGTTCCTCGAAGATGTCTCCGAAGACATATTGCCAAACGAAGCGACAGGTTTTAAAAATAGCAAAATATGGAATATGTTGTATAGCTTCCAAAAGGACGCCGCTCTCGCCATAATCAATAAACTCGAAAAATACAATGGCTGTATCCTTGCGGATAGCGTTGGACTAGGCAAAACCTTTTCCGCTCTCGCGGTCATTAAATACTATGAAAACCGCAATCGTTCCGTCCTGGTGCTTTGCCCCAAAAAGCTTACGGATAACTGGAATACCTTTAAAGACAACTATGTAAATAACCCCATCGCCGCGGACCGTCTGCGCTATGATGTGCTGTACCATACGGACCTTTCCCGTACCCACGGAAAATCAAACGGCTTGGATTTGGACAGGCTGAATTGGGGTAACTACGACCTTGTGGTAATTGATGAATCCCACAACTTTAGAAACGGCGGCGAGGTCTACGGCGAGGACGAAAAAGATAATCGTTACAACCATTTATTGAAACAGGTAATTCGCGCCGGTATCAAGACCAAGGTACTCATGCTATCGGCAACCCCGGTCAATAACCGCTTTACCGATTTACGCAATCAACTACAGCTTGCTTATGAAGGCAATCCAGCCCTGATTAATGAAAAACTCGCCACATCAAAACCAATTGACGATATTTTCCGTCATGCCCAAGCTATGTTCAATCGATGGAGTAAAATGGATCCTGAACAAAGGACGACAGCCACACTCCTGCGTATGCTTGATTTTAACTTCTTTGAGGTGCTTGACAGTGTAACCATAGCCCGTTCCCGAAAGCATATCGAAAAGTATTACGACATGGACGAAATCGGCCGCTTCCCTGAAAGGCTTAAACCCATATCCCTGCGTCCTAATTTGACCGATCTGCCCAGCGCAATCAATTACAACCAAATTTATATGGAATTGATGGGACTTAACCTCGCCGTCTATGTTCCGACTGGTTTTATACTTGAAAGCAAACGCAGCAAATATATTGACGCCGATATCAATATTAACCGCGCCGGACGTGAACAGGGTATCCGCCGCCTGATGAGCATCAATCTGCTCAAACGCCTTGAAAGTTCCGTTTACGCATTCCGCCTTACCCTTGACCGTATTAGAAAATTGATTGAAAAAACCATTGCGGAAATTGACAACTACAACAATGGCGAAAGTAAAATCGTTGAAACAGTCGAAATTGAAGTTGATTCTGATTTTGATGCGGATGACCAGAACACAGACTATTTTAACGGAGAGTGCAAACAAAAAATTGACCTTGCCGATATGGACTATATTACTTGGCGCATAGAGCTTGTTAAGGATGCGGAGATTTTAGAATTACTTGGGTTGATGATCGCGGATATCACACCGGAACACGACACAAAACTACAGACCCTCCTGAGCATAATTTCAGACAAGATTGAGCGGCCAATAAACGATGACAACAAAAAAATTCTGATTTTCTCTGCCTTTTCCGATACAACGGATTATCTCTATGATAATGTAAGCGTCTATATTAAGAACAAATTCGGCCTTGATACCGCCATGATAACAGGGTCTGTTGATGGCAAGACAACAATTCCAAATTTCCGTGCTACGCTGAATAATGTGCTTACCTGTTTCTCCCCCTTATCAAAAGACAAGCATTTACTCATGCCGAACGATATCACAGCAATTGACGTGCTTATCGGCACGGACTGTATTTCCGAAGGGCAGAATTTACAGGACTGCGACTATTGCGTAAATTACGATATACACTGGAATCCTGTCCGCATTATTCAGCGTTTTGGCCGCATTGACCGTATCGGCAGCCACAATGCGGTTATTCAGCTTGTGAACTTCTGGCCCGACCTGGATTTGGACGAATACCTCAGCCTTAAAAACCGTGTGGAAACCCGTATGCGAATTTCAGTTATGACCTCCACCGGCGACGACGACTTAATCAACACCGAAGAAAAAGGCGATCTTGAATACCGCAAGGCTCAGTTAAAGCATTTACAGGAAGAAGTTGTTGACATTGAAGAAATGCAAAGCGGTATCTCCATTATGGACTTGGGGCTGAACGAGTTCCGTCTTGACCTGCTTGAATACATTAAAAACCACGGCGATTTTGACAAAACCCCCTTTGGGCTCCATGCCGTTGTTCCTTCGTCCCCGGACGCGCCGGCAGGGGTAATTTACGTTTTAAAAAACATCAACGGCGGCGTAAATATAGGCAATCAAAACCGCCTTCACCCCTTCTATATGGTGTATATCTCCGATGATGGCGAGATTGTCTGTGACCACCTTTCCCCAAAAGAAATGCTCGACAAAATGCGCTGCCTCTGCAAAGGTAAAGACAAGCCCCTGGAAGCTTTGTGCAAGGTTTTCAACAAAGATACCAAAGACGGCAAGGATATGCGGCAATACTCCGAACTGCTGGGCAATGCGATAAAGTCCATCATTGATATTAAAGACATGAGCGAACTGAATGGTTTTTTGAGCGGTGAACAAGTGAGTTTTCTGTC
>JAITAE010000250.1 GCA_031284295.1 Spirochaetaceae bacterium | reverse complement strand
GGTGGCGGAATACCGCGCTTGCGCGGGATGTAGACAGGGGGGCGCGACAGTGTAGCGGCTATATGCCGGTAACGGTATGGAAATAGCGCCCCCCTTTAATTAATCAGCGTTTCCCTAGGTGCCGGTAACGGCACAGAAAACAGCGCCCCTTCTTAATTAAGAATCATTGAAGGCCTGGAAAATTCACAGACGGTTACACCGCTACCCGCGTATTTAAAGCGGCTGGCGGCCTTGGTGGGGCGGGCGGGGCCCTTGTAAAAATTGTATTTATGAATATACTTAAATGGGAGGGGCGGACAGAAATCGCAGAATCCGCTTCATGGGAGTGATGGATAGTACGGATGCGGAGACTATAGCACGGGACCTCATCCAGGAAGCCTATAACAAGATGAAGGAAGCCAGGCCGGAAGAAGCTCTTGAAAAACTGGCACAGGCCTTGCGTACAGATTATAAGCAGCAAGAGGCGCTTTATGCGTTTAAATGTCTCGACTGGTGGTTGAAACGCATAAAGGATATGGAGAGTACCGGAGACTCAGGCCCATACGACAAGGGTAATTTTTTGCTCTCCAGTTGGAAAAACTACTACGGCTTCCTTGATCTTGTCGGAAATGCGTTCGATAGATGCCAGTATGCGGTAAAGCATTTTGTTTACAGCCTCGCCCTGCAAAACTTCAATGAAGTTTTTGCGGACGGCGGCATGAGGCATGATCCCGATCTTCTGGAGCGGCTTGGGCGCTGTTACAAAGGCATCGGTAATTACGAGGATGCCCTGGTCTACCTTAAACAGGCGGCGCGGCTCAAACAGGAGGATGCGGCGACTATGGCTGTTCTGGCAGACGTTTATGCGCTGCTGGATGAAACAAAGGCGGCCAGGGCGCTGTTTCGTGAGGCGTTTTTTATGGACCCGCAGGCCATTGATCTGCGGAATTTGGAGTCGGACCTTATTCTTGCTCTTGTCCGGCGTGTTACGGATATGGGTCATTCTGGAGCGGAACTGCGTGAATGGATTCCGGTTTACGGCGCTCTGTTTGGAGTTTTTACCGTAAAGCGGGAACTTAAACTTGCCGAACTGGGCCGGCTGAAACAGCAAATTTTTGATTTGGAGAACGCGATGCGCGGCGGGCACACGGATGAAAATATTTTAACTCCGGCCCTGCTGAACAAGTATTTCAGGCTGATGGATTATTACGAATGTACAAACAGCAGCCCTGCCCTGATTGACGAGATTAAATTGAAGATAAAAATAATTGAACCGGTCATTTTTGAACGGTATATGTGTTAGAGGAAAGGAAGGAGTCAAAAATGTCAGAATTGCTGCTCAACGATGTACAAAATATGCTGAACGAAGAAAAGTTTACCAGGGCTACGCTCAGTAACTATTCTATAGACCGGTTTAAGGAACTTGATCTTGTACTCGAACAGGCAAAGAAGGATCGGACCTACAACGATATAAAAAATATATGCGATGAGCACCTCAGTCATTCCAAAAACAGCATCATTGCCGTTTATTTTTCCGGTATGGTTGCGCTCTCGCAGCAGATAATAGATGATGCGGCGCTCGTTAGCCTTGTCGGTATTTTTGTTGATAACCATAAATGGAATATTGTAAAGTATCTTTGCGAGCGTATACTTGAGTACGGCGAATCGAAATTCGCGCTGCGCACGCTGGGCGAGTGTTACAAAAATGACAACGAAGAAGAAAAGCTGTTTGACGCTTGGAAGCGGCTGGTAAAAATAGATACCGACGAGGCGGATATTGCGAAACTGCTTGCCGAGCACGCCGAAAAACAGGGTGATATTGACGAAGCCACGGATTATTTCAAAAAATCCCTGCACCGTTATATCAACAAGCAGTTGTTTGCCAATGTGCGGGAAATATGGCTCAAGCTGATTGATTATCACCCGGACGACATGGATTTTTTTCTGTCCATTCAGGGCAAGGTTGCAAAAAACATAAGCCCGGACAAAGCCGCTATGCTGCTTACCGATGTATACAATTCCTGCAAGAAACGCAGTGATATTGGCACTGCGATTGCCGTATTAAAACTGATATTGAACTACGATGAACGGGACAACTTTGCGCGAAAAGAGATAACGGAATGTTTCAGGCAGAAATACGCTCAGCACAGTCAGCTTGAGGAGTATATCAGAGTATCAAATCTTACGCAGAATTGGCGGAATGTACACGAAGCGATACTGGATTTTGAGAAACATATCGCGTTTGACAAGGGTAATTTTGTATTTCACAGGACATGGGGTGTTGGGCGGATTGCAAAGGTTGAAGGTGATGATATTGTGATAGATTTCGCAAAAAAACGCGCTCACAATATGGCGCTTAAAATGGCGGTTGACGCGCTGCAAACGCTGGAAAAAAATCATATCTGGGTTTTGAAAGCGACCATGAACAGGGAAAAACTTCACGAAAAGGTAAAAACCGATCCCGAATGGACGTTAAAAACGATAGTCAAAAGTTTTGACAACTTTTGCGATATTAAACATGTAAAGGCCGAACTTGTTCCTTCCGTGCTTTCCCCCGGCGAATGGACCGCGTGGAGCGTCAGGGCGCACAACATACTGAAAGAAAATCCTTTATTCGGCGTAAGCCCAGACAATATAAATGTTTACACCGTTCGTGAGCGATCTTTAAGCAAGGAAGAAAAGCTGTATAACGAATTCAAAGCCGAGAAAAAATTCTTTAACAGGCTTTCTTTAATCAGGGAATTTGTGCGCGAAATAAAGAATATAGAGTCGGATTCGGAACGCTTTAACGAGATGGTATCTTTCTTTGCCGGATACCTGAAACCGAATATTCCGGTGAATGAATACTACATAACATCGTATCTTTTGCTGAAAAATTTAACGGCCTCGTACCCGCATCTGAGTCCGATTTTGCATCTGAATTTTACAGACCTGTTTGGACGTATCGACAATTTATCGCATTTGTTTCAACACCTTAAAGACGAGTCTACAAAAAAAGATTTTCTTGCCCAGGTTAAACTTTTTATACCCGCATGGCAGGATATTTATGTCAGCCTTTTTTCGTATGCGCTGACCGAATCCATAATTAACGAACTTAAACAGGCCGGCAGCGAAGGTAAAATCATCGCGATGATACGCGGGTGCTTTGAAAATTACAGGGATAACCGTGAGGCCGTGGTTTGGTTGTACAAAAATTTCCGCAAAGACCCGTTGTTTGCCGCCGTTGGCATAAATGATGAAAAAGTAATCATTACGCTGGTCTATATTCTGGAATTAACTTACCGCGAGATAGACAATCGCCGCGACACCACGGACAACAAAAAGATAAACAAGCAGGTGTACGCAATTCTGTTCAAGGAAAAATTGCTTGATGATTATATTGCCAGCGCGGACCGCGAAACTCTTGTCAGGGTATATACGCTTGTCGAAGACGTAAAATACCTTGATCCCGCGGATAAGCTGAAACTCAAGAATCATATACTTGACAGGTATCCTGACTTTAAATTCCTTGGCACGGTGGAAAAGGACACCGTTACCCGTACGCTTATCGTTACCATCGCAAAGTACGAAGAAAAACAGAAGCAGCTTGATCGTATAATGACCGAGGATATTCCGGCAAACTCCAAAGAAATAGCGTTTGCGCTGTCTCTGGGCGACCTGCGCGAGAATGCGGAATACAAGGCCGCAAAAGAAAAACAAGAAATTCTAAATTCTACCGTTGTAAAACTGAAAAACGAGATAGAACGCGCTCAGCTTTTTGACCCGTCAACAGTGAATACTTCCCGCGTTTCGTTTGGAACATCCGTCACGCTCATCAACGAATCGAATGGCACCGACGAGGTATACACGATTTTCGGTCCGTGGGAGTCCGATCCGAACAACAGGGTTATTTCATACCTGTCGCCGTTCGGCAATTCTTTAATGAACAGGCATGTAGGCGAAAAGTTTGATTTTGTGAGCAACGATGAAAAGGTAACTTACATGGTAAAAGAAATCTTCGCGGCAAAATAGCGACCATGACGGTTTAAACATGCACCCCGCATCAAAGATCAATCGTATAGCGGTCCCCCCACTGCTGCGTGAACTAGCCTCCATTTTTAACGCGCACGGGAAACAGGTGTTTTTGGTGGGCGGCGCGGTTAGGGACACACTGCGCGGTGAAAAGTGTGCTGACTGGGACCTTGCCGGAGACGCGCTGCCGGAGGATGTTATGCGGATATTTCCCGGCGTCATACCGACCGGCATAAAGCATGGCACTGTTACCATCCGCTATAAAAAACATTCTATTGAAGTTACCACATTGCGTACGGACGGCGACTATTCAGACGGCAGGCGCCCGGACAGTATTCACTACACTTCCAGCATAGAGGAGGATCTTTGCCGCCGCGATTTTTCAATTAACGCGGTTGCGGTTACACTGCCGGACGGATATGTAATTGACCCGTTCGGCGGCAGGGTAGACATCGAAAAAAATTTGATTCGCTGTGTGGGCAGGGCGGCGGATCGTTTGAATGAAGACGGCCTACGCGCCCTGCGCGCCTTCAGGTTTGCTTCCCAGCTCGGTTTTGACATTGACGGGGAGCTTTTGTCGGCAATCACGGAACGGCCCCAGATGATAATTCCTGTTTCAATGGAACGTGTAAAGGCGGAATTTGACAAGATCGTAGCTTCCAAAAAACCTTCCTCAGCATTGCTCTATATGGAGAGGTGCGGGATATTAAAACTTGTACTACCAGAACTTCTGAATTGCCGTGGAGTTGAGCAGAAGGGTTATCACCGTTTCGATGTGCTGACCCACAGCCTGCTTGCCTGCGACTATGCGGCGCGTTCCGGGTACAAACAGACCGTTCGTCTTGCCGCGCTGTTTCACGATGTGGGAAAGCCCGCGACCGCAAAACTCGGTGATGGCGGGGTATGGACATTCCACAGCCACGAAACTTTGTCGGCGGACATTACCCGCGCGATAATGACACGGCTCCGTTATCCCAATGCCGGGATTGAAGAAACCGCGCACCTTGTCAGGGAACACATGTTTAATTACACCAATTCCTGGAGCGCGAGCGCGGTACGCCGTTTTGTACGCCGTGTTGGTGAGGAAAACTTGACGGCCCTGTTCGATCTTCGCCGCGCCGACTCGTTTGGGATGCTTGGCACGGAGCCGCCGCCAGAATTGTCGCTCGATTTTCGAAACCGAATAGATTCCGTGCTTGCGGCGGGCCGGGTACTTTCCCGGAAAGATCTTGCCGTAAGCGGCAGAGACCTGATGGAAGCCGGTATCCCGGGCGGGGAAAAAATGGGCCGTATCCTGAACAGTCTTTTGGAAGCCGTACTTGAAGACCCGGAAATGAACAGCAAGGAAAAACTTTTGGAAATGGCAAACAGGCTTTTCTGCCGCTGTCATTTTCCTTTGTCAACGCTTCCTCTTCCGGCGGCTCTCCGGCAAAATACCGAAGAGCGGTAATGAGCCTCCGCGCGGCAAGCGCGCAAAATTTGCGGTGCGGTATCTTAAGCGTTGTATTAGTTTGAACGGAGGCTCGATCGGGTAAGGAAATTATTTAACTGTGGAGATTTGCATAGCAAATCCGTCTACTACCATTTTTTGTTGACGTTACCAATTCTCTCTCGCCCTAGGGCGGGAGATTAGACCCCACTGCGAATAAGCCGGTTTCGGATATGAAATTAACCCGTCACGCGGCAACTCCGCGCTTATATGTTTGAACCGTTCGCCGCATTTGGCTTTTTTTTCATAAACGCCGCGTCGCTGAAGTTCCCTCTTTTCAGGGCAAAAGCGACCGTGCTGACCGCGACAAGCGACACACCGTTGAGCAGATGAACCAAACAGAGCATCATTAAATCGGCGGGCGTTTTGATTTCACGCATACGCCGCATAATTCCGAGTTCGGTACATTTCCGCTCGTAATCCTTTCCGGGCAGCGGCAATAACTGAGCTATTGACGGCATACTACAAAGCTCCGGTGTTTTTTTACCGTATATCATTAAACCGATAGTTTGTCAAATATAAGTTAGAGTCTATGGGCGGCTGCCCCCTCGTGAACTTGTAGAAGGCGAATTTTGGAACAGGCTCTCTTTTTTACTATATTAAAAATATGAAGGTTTTTATAATGCGTAACAAATTTTTATCTCTATCTATCTATTTT
>JAITAE010000241.1 GCA_031284295.1 Spirochaetaceae bacterium | reverse complement strand
TTCGTACCCGCAAGGCTTTCACGAGCAGCCCCGGCTCATAACAATAAGCCTGGACGAAGCCGACCGGCGCAAGCTGGGGAACGCGAAATACCTCAGACTGCTTGTCATCAGCGATAGCGTGGCCGCCGTTTCGGGCCGTGTGCTGCTGGCGCCCCCCATAGTGCGCGGGGCAAAATTCGCGCCGCTTACCATAGGGGGCGGCGAAGTGAAAGGCGACCCGGACTACGGGGTTTCAACGCTTGAAACCATAGATGAAAGTCTCCCCGCCCGCTATCCCGACATCATCAAGCGTCTCCACCCTGACAGCGCGCGCCAGCGCGTGCTGGATGTTTCATGGAAAAGTTTGCTGCCTGACAGTAAGGCCGCCGGCGCTGGAGGCAGGATCGGGCGCGTGCCGTTTTCCAGTTACAAAACGATGGCCTTTTTCGTGAAGCCGCCCGACGGGAATTATAACAGCTTTGATTTTATGGTAACGCGCGGGCGCTCGTCTTACGGTAAAGATTCCGAGACAGCTATCAGGGTCAGTATACCGGCGGATGTTTTGAACCGGGTAAGCGGCGGGAACTGGACACAGGTTGAACTGCGCTACGGCGGCGGCAAGAGCGAGGTGTACGCCGGCGGTCAAAAGATAGACGCGCCGCTGTATTACAACCCGCAGGCGCTCCGCGACAGCGGTTCAGCCAACGACGCGGCCTACACGGGCGGCGACTATACGGCCGACTCCGCCTACATAATGACCTTTGCCAACGGCGTCGGGACCACCACGGCGGACAGGTTTAGGATTGATGAAGTTATCCTGCTGGACGGCGCGCCCGCATACTCGTTAAATGTTGGCGGCTCTTTCAACTGGCGTTCCGGCAAAGCCATAATCCGCGTGAACGGCGTTGATATCCTGGACAGCCCCGCTTTCGAGACTGCGCTCGAAAGCGGGGCGCGGGGCGACCCCTGGGACGAGTACGCCGAACCTTTTTTTACGATGGTAAACCGGTCGCGGGCGGGCGTAAGGCTTTTCGGCATACAACTGGACGGGAATGCCGCGTTTTCAAGCGGCTCAAACAGTTTTTGGTGGAATGCGGGGCATAAAATTTCCCGTTCCATAGGACCGCTAAGCCTTGGCGAAACGTTTTTTGTAGACCCATACTCGGGGTTATGGAATCACGAAGCCTCCCTGTCGCTTTCCGGCATGGTTTCCTCGTCATTCCATGCAAAAAGTGACTTTGGGAACGGCCAAAAGAACAGGGGATGGCGGGCAAGCCTTGGGATGGCGACGATTCCCAGGACGCCGCTGCGTTTTTCGATCGGCGCGGACGGAAACTGGTCAAATACCGAAGCCTCCGGCAGCGATGACTACGGCAATTACGGCGGGGTGTGGGGAACTTCCTGGCAAAGCATGATACCGGATAACGGCTCGTCCACGGACAGGCGGCGGCTTGGAGGACATTTTGAAACAGCCATAAACACGAAACCGCTGGGCCTGTCCCTATCGGTTGACGCAAGCAGCGCTGCGGACCGCGCCGCCAACAACACGGAATCGGCGGGAAGCGCGGCGCTCGGTTTTCCGTTCACCGCGGGCGGCTTGTCCGGCTCTTTCCGCATAGAACGCGCCTACAGACGCTTTATCTTTTACAACGGCCCCCACGCCGGCTACGACCTGGAGAAATTTGCGGAAACCTTTGGCGAATCGTCCGGCGTCTACGGATCGATACCGTTCTACTCACTGTTCGCCCCTGAACTGGGCGCAGAGCTGCGCGAGAGTTTAAGCGAATCGGCCTCGTCCGGTCTGGTCCGGGACGCCTCTTTCACTGACAAGTATCGGCTTTCGCTGCAATTTCCGGAAACTTTTGGCCTTTCCACATTGTTCACGCCACGCAGCCTAGAGGCGCATATCGACCGCGGCCTGAATCAAAAGTTGGATACACAGACGGACACACTCGGTACGGGCGGCGGGCTGCGCTTTTCGTCAATCAATATGTTCGGCGCTTTCGGCACTCTGCCGCTGTTCAAATTTTACGAAAACGATGAGTACAACACATCGTTAAGCGCCGCGGTGGCGATTCCAAAGGGCGAAAATGTCTCGTGGCGCGTTCAAGCCGGTCAACTCCTTGTTTTTTACGGCTTCAAAGGCGCGATGTTTCAGTTTGAGGACCTTGTAACCGTTCTGGCGGACGGCTGGACCGGTACGTTCAAGGTAGATTGGGTAAGTCCGTCCGAAAAATCACTGCTGGGGACGCTGTACAATTGGGTGTTTTCAAAATTCTCAAGACAAAGTTCCTGGCCCGCCCTACAAGAACTTGCCCTTGCGGACATTGAACGTGTCAGGCAGGAAAGCCTGGAGCTGAGTTTGGACAGAAGAGACAACTTAGGCAGTCTAACTCTGTCACTCCAGCACAAATCCATAGTACGGATACTTGGCCGCCTCAACCTTGAAGTTTTCGCAAGGCTGGACATATCACACGGCGAAGCGTCCGAAACAAGCAGCTTCATCGGCACGGTTGGCACAAGCCTCAATATCAGCTATTAGTATCACGACACGATCACACTTGTAGATATAAGTTTTGGTATCCCTTGCGCGGAGGTTTGCCGTGGGAATGGAGCGTTCACCAGCTACGCTGGGGCGCGGAATTACCTAGCCATTGTGGAGGCCGAGCCGCCTACCGCGGCGTCAGACCCGCAAGCGGGTCTGCGCGTAAACAGTCTTGTTATGTGAAGTTGGTTGGCATTTCTAGTTTTTTTTCTTTCCTCTAATCCAAATCATATCTATATTTTCTTTTTCTTCAACTGTTTCCAATTCATGATGATCCGCTGTAACAAAATGCCCACTATTTATTA
>JAITAE010000155.1 GCA_031284295.1 Spirochaetaceae bacterium | reverse complement strand
TTTTACGCAGAACGGAATATGAATATAGAGGGACGCTGTCACGACCGTTTCATACTACAGCATATACGGTGTTTTAACTACGGGGATTTTCAGGCGGGAAAGCGGGGGCGGGCGGCGGGCGGCTTCATGCCTGGGCAGGACGCCGCCCGCCGAAAGACGGAGAACTTATTTTACCACATCGGCGGCGTTTTTGAGCGGAAGGTCGAAAGCCTGCGCAACGCCTGGGTATGTTACCGCGCCCTTGTATGTGTTCAAGCCGAGGAGCAGGGCAGGATTTTCACGGCAGGCTTTTTCCGCGCCCTTGTTGGCAAGCTGCAAGCCATACCCTACCGTCGCGTTGTTCAGCGCAAAGGTGGATGTCCGCGCGTAAGCGCCCGGCATATTCGCCACGCAGTAGTGGATGATGTCGTCAACGACGAATACCGGATCGGCGTGGCTTGTCGGATGGGATGTTTCGAAGCAGCCACCCTGATCGATCGCGACATCAACAAGGACAGCGCCTTTCTTCATCTTTTTCAGGTGTTCGCGGCGTATAAGTTTGGGGGCTTTCGCGCCGGGTATAAGCACCGCGCCTACCACTATGTCCGCGTCTTTGGTGTAAGTTTCCAGCGCTACCTCGTCGTTGTAGATGGCCTTTACGTTGGGCGGCAGGATTTCGCCAAGGTACTCAAGTCGTTGTAGGTTTATGTCCAGTACAGTAACATGGGCTCCGAGGCCGGCGGCGGTCCAAGCCGCGTTGGTTCCTACCGAACCGCCGCCAAGTATGACGATGTTGGCGGGCGCGACGCCGGTTACACCCATCGGCAAGAGTCCCCGTCCGCCCTGGGTTTTTGCGGAATAGAAGCCGCCCATCAGGACAGACATTCTTCCAGCAACCTCGCTCATCGGCTTCAAGAGCGGCAGAATCCGGCCTTCCTGGACCGTTTCGTATGCCAGCGCGATGATTTTGCGTTTTAGGCAGGCGTCAAGCAGCGGCTTGTCCGCCGCAAAGTGGAAATAGGTGTATACAAGCTGATTTTCCCGCATCAACTCGTACTCCTCTTCTAGAGGTTCCTTTACCTTGATAAGCATTTCAGCGGATTTCCAAACCTCGGCGGCTGTGTTTAAAATTACCGCTCCGGCCGCCTTGTACTCATCGTCCGTAATCGCGGAACCAAGACCCGCGCCCTTCTCGATACAAACGCTGTGTCCCGCGCCCACATAGGCGCGCACAGCGTTGGGTGTCAAGCCAACCCTGAATTCATTGTTTTTAATCTCTTTAGGGCATCCTATTTTCATAATATCCTCCAAATTAAAATTTTTTGCCGAAACGCTTGCAAAATTGATTTACAAATGGTTTCGGCGCTTAAACAAAGACTTAAGTTTTGTTTAAGCTTTCCTTTAATATAATAAAACCGGCTGCTACAATCAAATTCGACCGCAGCTTACCTGTCAGTCTTGTTCCCAAACCGTGCGGTTCCCCGGGCCCGGGCCTTACGAAAGCCTATTTTAACGGAATTTGCTCGGAAACCGAAGTTTCCGCAATCCATTCAACGTGAGGCAGGGCCGCCCGGCGCGAGGGCTTACCTGTCGTAACTGCGGGCAGGGAAGTTACAGACTTTTGGTCCGGCAGTGACGCGCGGTTTACACGCAAACCATACGCCGGTAAAACCTGCCCTGAAAAGCGAGGTACAAAAACCCGCGCTTGCCGATTCATAAGGGACGCCGGTTCAAACAGGTCTGTTTGAACCGGCGTCTAAACGGCATTAGATTTCCGTGCGCAACGGGATCGGCGCGCTATCGACTTCGTCTATATGGTTTTCGTACACATAGTATTTTGTCATTTTGGCGATTTCCGGACTTAACAGCAGTATCGCGATAATGTTCGGGACGGCCATGAGCGCGTTTAAAGCGTCCGCCAGGTCCCAAACAAAGCCGATTGTAAGTACCGTTCCCAGGAATGTGAAAATAATATAGATTATGCGGTAAGGGATGTTGCTTTTTGGTCCAAACAGGTATTCCGCGCCTCTTTCGCCGTAGTACGACCAGCCGAGTATCGTGGAAAACGCGAAGGTAAACAGGCCAAACGTTAAAACTATCGTTCCAAACACCGGAATTTGACCGAACGCGGCGTGGGTAAGTTTGCCGCCGTCGTTAAGAGCCTCGATGTTGCCGTTCGCAATCACCGAAGTAACAACCACAAGACCGGTTAAAAGGCAGATTACCACCGTGTCCCAAAAAGTGCCTGTGCTTGAAACCAGGGCCTGGCGAACAGGATTCCGCGTTTTTGCGGCAGCCGCCACGATAGGAGCGGAGCCCATGCCCGATTCGTTTGAGAACAGGCCGCGGGCTATGCCGTAACGGGCCGCGCTCATCAGTGTGGACGCTACAAAACCTCCGCCCATTGCCTTTGCGTTAAAAGCCGAGCCCAGTATCGTCTGAACCGCTACGCCCAAAAATTTGTAATGGATTACCAGTATCGTGATACAACCTATCACGTACAGTATCGCCATGAACGGCACGAGGGCCTCGCAGACTTTTGTTATCCACTTGAGCCCGCCTATCAGTACGAGCGCAACCAGAGCCGCAAGTATTAACCCGGTGATCCATTTTGGAATGTTGAATGTCTCGTTTACCAGATTCGCGACGGCATTGGACTGTACCCCGTCACCGATGCCGAAGGCTGCCACCGCGGCAAAAACCGCAAAAAGTATGCCGAGCCATTTCATCTTCAGGCCGCGTTCCAGCGCAAACATCGCGCCGCCCAGCATCATGCCTTCCTCATCTTTTACACGGTACTTTACCGCGATGAGGCTTTCAGCATATTTTGTGGAAATCCCGAATATGCCCACAATCCACATCCAAAAAATCGCGCCCGGGCCGCCAAGCGCTATGGCTGTGCCTACGCCAATGATGTTACCCGTACCGATAGTGGACGCCAGAGCTGTTGTCAGCGCGCCGAACTGCGAAACATCTCCGCTTCCCTCCGCGTCTTTCGTAACTGACAATTTTATGCCCAGCCCGATTTTACGTTGAATAAAACCTGTTCGTATCGTCATGAACAGGTGCGTTCCGACCAGCAGCACGAGCAGCCACGGCCCCCATAGCCATCCGTCTACCGTACTCACGATTTTTGCAAATTCACCCATATATATCCTCCTGTAACTGACGGACTGTACCATCCGCTTTTGTTTGATTTTAATGGGTGATTCTGTTCTGGTCAAGAAGTATATTTTGTTTTGATATATTAGCGACAGTTGACTCAGCCTGTCGCCGCGCTCATTCCCGCGTAAAACCATCGCGTAGCGCCGGGAATTTATACGAATGGTTTGTATAAATTAGTTGCTGCCGGTAAATTACGATGTTACGATTAAAAACATAATTTATTTATGGAAATTTACTAAATTCAAGCTAGCATAATGCAGGAGGAAAAAATGGCAATAAAAGAAGTGCAAACAACTTGCTGTTACTGCGGCGCCGGATGTCAGATATTGTTTACCGTTGATAAGGACGCGAACAAAATCCTGGATGCCCATCCGGTACAGGGCAGGACTAATGACGGCAAGGCTTGTTTGAAGGGCTGGTACGGGTGGGATTATCTAAACGATCCGCAAATCCTTACAAAGCGTCTGCGCGAGCCCATGATTCGCAGGGGCGGCAGAAAATCGCCGCTGGAAGTTGTCGGCTGGGACGAAGCGATCAAATTTGTGGCTGATAACTTCAAAAAGATAAAGGAAAAGTGGGGGCCGGGCTCGTTTCTTGCCGCCGCTTCCGCCCGTGGGCCGGGAAACGAGGCCGGGTACATAACTCAAAAGTTTGCACGTGCCGTCATGGGTACGAATAACGTTGACCACTGTGCCCGCATCTGTCACGCGGCCTCTGTCGCCGGCTCAAGGCAGACTATAGGCGAGGGCGCGATGTCCCTTTCCATACCGGAGATCGAGGATGCCGAGGTCATATTCAACATAGGTTATAACGCCGCCGCCTCTCACCCAATAGTCGCGCGGCGTATCGTCCGCGCCAAGGAAAAGGGCTGTTTCATCATCTGCGCCGATCCGCGTATCACGGAGACCGCCCGCATATCCGACCTGCATCTGCAACTCAAGGGCGGCACAAACGTGGCGCTGGTAAACGCTCTCGCCAATGTTATAATCAGCGAAGACCTTATGGACAAGGAATTCGTAAAAGAACATACGAAGGGCTTTGACGAGTTCTGGGACATTGTCAAGGATTACACGCCTGAGTACGCGGAGAGTATCACCGGAATTTCAGCGAAAGATATACGCTTTACCGCGCGGAAGTACGCAAGCTCCAAACATTCCGTGATCCTGTGGGGCATGGGCATAACCCAGTTTTCGCAGGGTGTAGAGGCTGTAAAGTGTCTCTGTAGTATAGCGATGCTTACCGGCAACTTCGGGCACTATGCCTGCGGCACGGGGCCGGTGCGGGGGCAGAACAATGTGCAGGGGACCTGCGACATGGGCGACCTTCCCGACGTATACCCTGGTTATCAGAGTGTTACGGACCCGGAAATCAGAGCGAAATTCGAGAAGGCTTGGGGTGTCAAACTTGACGACAAGGCTGGTATCCAGCTTACCCGTGTGCCGGAATTCGTTCAGCATCAGAGTGACCCGGCAAAACGCCTACACGCTTACTACATCACGGGCGAGGACCCCTGTCAGAGTGATCCCGACCTTGAGGAGATACGCGAATCGCTCGATATGATAGACTTTGTCGTGGTTCAGGATATTTTCTGGAACAAGACCTGCGAACACGCGGACGCGATACTGCCGGCTACAGCATGGGGCGAGCATGAAGGCGTTTACACGAGTTCGGACCGCGGTTTTCAGCGTGTACGCAAGGTGCTGGAGCCGGCTGGCAACGTCAAGACGGACTGGGAAATCACCTGCCTGATCGCTACCGCGATGGGCTACAAGATGCGTTACAACAACACTGAGGAAATCTGGAACGAAATGATAGACCTCTGTCCAAAATTCACGGGAGCGACCTACGAAAAGATAGAGCGGCTGGGCAGCGTTCAGTGGCCGTGCTGGGACAAGGGGCCGCAGGATACAGGCACGATGTTCCTGCACTCAGGCGGAAAGTTCGCTACGCCGGACGGCATCGGTATTCTGAAAACTTCGCCGTACCATCCGCCTACCGAGGTTGAAAACGGTGAGTACCCGCTGACGCTCTGTACGGTGCGCGAGGTGGGGCACTATTCCGTGCGCACGATGACGGGCAACTGCCGGCTCCTCCGCAATCTTGAGGACGAACCGGGCTGGGTGGAAATGTCCCACGAACAGGCCGGGCAGCTCGGTGTAAAGGAAGGCGACATCGTAAAAATCATCTCGAAACGCGGCTACGCTTACACGCGCGCCAAACCTACGGAGCGCGTCAGGACCGGCGCGGTATATATGACCTACCAATGGTGGATAGGCGCATGCAACGAGCTGACGATCTCGTCACTGGATCCGACCAGCCGGACGCCGGAATATAAGTACTGCGCCGCCCGCATAGAAAAGATTCCCGATCAAAAGTGGGCGGAAGAAGAAGTTAAACGGCGCTATGCGGATATAAGGAAGCGCATGCACATCGAAAAAGAGGAGGTATCGGCATGAACCGGTTTGTAAAAGCAACGCCTCTGCGCTGTATAGGGTGCAGAACCTGCATGATTGCCTGTGTGGTAGCTCACGAAGGCAAACGTATTTTCGAGATTGATCCCGATGCTTATTCGTTCAATCCCCGTCTTTTTATGGTAAAGACGGCCAGGCTTAGCGCGCCGGTACAGTGTCGGCACTGCGAGAACGCCGCCTGCAAACAGGCCTGTACGTCCGGCGCGATCAGCATTAAAGACAACATTGTTCATATAGACACAAAAAAATGTATAGGGTGCAAGAACTGTGTTATCGCGTGTCCGTTTGGCGCGGTTGAGATTGTCGAAACAGCGGAAGTTGCCAATGACGGCACGTTAAAGAAGGTTGCCAACAAGTGCGATCTTTGCGTTGGCGTCGCTGATCAGCCGTCCTGCATCAGGGTGTGTCCAACCGAGGCGCTTAACCTGGTAACGGAAGACATTTTTGCGGACAGTCTCGCGCAAAAACGCCATAGCGCATTGGAAGGTAATTTGTAGACCCATAGATATCTCCTTTTTCTTTGCCATCGTCCTTCCATGAGTCCGTATGGTTGGGCGATGGCTTTTTTTTAGTCCAAGGCTTCACGAACAAAAGCGTGAATTTCCGTGAGGCGCGTCGTTTCAAAACTTGAGGTTTTGAAACGATCAGGGTATACTATAATTTTATTATGGGAGAACGTATGAAAAAATATGTTTTGTTAATTGCTTGCGCTCTGTTGGGCCTCGCCGCATGTCTGAGTTTCAATAAATTTGCCGTGTACGAAGCCGGTAATTGGGAAGGAAGCGGTACTGGGTATAACGGCCTGATTCGCGTTGTCGTAGAGACCGATGCCTCATCGATCATCGATATTAATGTGCTTGAACATAACGAGGATATGCTGGTAGGCGGCGAAGCGATCAGGGATCTCAAGGAACTCGTGCTGGAAACCGATTCTACGGACATAGACGCGATAAGCGGAGCAACGCAGACCTGTGAAGGTTTTATCTACGCGGTAGACAACGCCCTTTCAAAGGCAAGGATCAAAAAGTAAAATGCGCTGCCGGTCTCTGCGAAACATTGTATACCTGTCGCTCGTTTGGCTGGCAGGGATCTTACCGGGCGCGGCAGGGCTTGACGCGCAGCAGAAAACGGAAGCTCCTCGTATGGGCGTTGTCAGGTTTTTGATCGCGTCAAGCGCGTTTAAGGATATCGACAATGCGGCGGT
>JAITAE010000315.1 GCA_031284295.1 Spirochaetaceae bacterium | reverse complement strand
GTGAGTCGATTCAAGGACTCAAAACATTTTACCTCGTATTTACGCTCGGCCCCTCACGTGGCGAACTCGAATACTTCCACCAGTATCCGGGGAACTAACAAGAAAGGGCGGAAACTTTCATCGTCCCTGTTGACCCAATCGCTGAACCATGTCTTAAACGCAAGTAAGAAACTGAAGACCTGGTATGACCGGTTGTCAGAATATAAGAAAGCCGGCCTGGTGAGGACGGGATTACGCCGCCGGGTGTTTGCGGAGATCTATCAAATGCTTAAGAAGCGGGAATATCATTACGACATGGACGCCCTTAACCACGAAACAAAAATGTCGCGGTACCGCGCATTCCTTGAAAAAGAAAAAAACGAGGGAAATTTGAAAAAACTTGCTTGACATTTATCATAGACGCAACACCCCCACCCTCTCTACCGGACGACTCCCAGCCACCTGTCAACTTCACTCTTCACTCTTCACTCCTCACTCCTCACTCCTCACTCCTCAGCGCCCGCTACTCAGGCTAAAGCCTTCGCGCCGTACGGCACACCAGATAACGACCTGGAGTTTGCGGTAAGCGGCGCGTAGCGCGGCGGCGCCAACTCCGGAAATAACCGGCTGTGCCGGTTATTCGGCTACACCGCGCCACATTATCGCGCAAACGCGCTCCGCGTGCATTATCGGATGTCCTCATTTCTCACTACCACCGCATCCACGGGCCGGAATCCCGGATAGGAAGCCCCCGCCGCTATTATAGCCCATCCGGATTAATATCATCGGGAATATCCCGGCGGATGGTACACGCCGCCTATGCACATTATAAAGACGAAACAATATCCAGGGGAGTATTCCCAATAATGGTACCGCCGCTAATTGTAAATGTGCCGTATTCCCGCTGATGGTACCGTAGTCCATCGTAAATGTGCCGTGGTCAACATACACGCCGCCGCCGTTGCCAGTGTTGTTGTAGTTGTTTTGTAGCGCTACGCCGTCTTCCAAATTGAGTACGCCGCCCGACACCGTTACAAGCGCCGCATTTGCTTTCACCGGAGAATCAGCCCTGGCATTGTATGCGCCGTCTATCACAAGCTGCCCGCCATCCGTCACCCCCGGTCAGCGTAAGGGTTCCGCTCGCTTGCTTTGTTCACTCCCATAAGCCATGTTTGCAGTCCGCCGAGCAACGCCGCTGGTTCTATCCACGAAAATACCCGCGCAAAGGTCTTTTCATCCGGTATCCCGTGCGGCAATTCCAGAAAGGTTCTGAAAAAACCCTCCTTAGCCTTCCCGAAATCCTCCATCACATTGAATTCATCCCATCCGGCTAGGATGGTCGTAAGCCCGATTACCAGTACGTCTATCAGTTTGTGCGGAAAATGTCCACTCTGCCTCCGCTCGTCCTTTATTCGCAGTGGGGGCTGCTCCGCAGACCCCACAGATGATAAATTTCCTTGCAGAACGAGCCTCTGTAGGAGGCTCCTGAGCAGTGGGGGCTGCTCCGCAGACCCCACAGATGATAAATTTCCTTGCAGAACGAGCCTCCGTAGGAGGCTCCTGAGCAGTGGGGGCTGCTCCGCAGACGGGTTTGCTTCGCAAACCTTCGCTTTGCTTTGGCAAACTCCACATTGTTATCTTTGGATTTAATGCCTGGGGAAAGCCCGATTACGCGCACGGCCCGCTGGAACTCATGTTTTAGGAGGATGGGCGGGGTATTGAAGTTTAGCGGTTTTTTGGACTACCGTTTTATCATGGTTGTCACGTTAAAAGACGTGTGGAAAACGTATTCCATGGGAAAGGTGAGGTTTGACGCGCTGAAAGGGATAGATTTGCAGCTTGAACGGGGGGATTTTGCCGCCGTGGCGGGGCCCTCGGGCTCCGGTAAAACCACGATAATGAATATAATCGGCCTTATCGACACACCGACGCGGGGAGGCGTACTGATTGACGGGCGGGAAACGTCAAGCCTGAACCGCGATGAACTTACGCGGATGCGGCAGGATGTGATAGGCTTTGTCTTTCAATCGTTCAACCTGCTTCCCGTGCTGAGCGTGTTTGAAAATGTCGAGCTGCCGCTGCTGCTGGGAAAGAAAGGCTCGCGGTCGGCGGCGCTGGGCAAGGCGCGGCGGAAAGAGCGGGTAGAGCGGCTGCTGGAAGAGGTCGGACTTGCCGACAAACGCTTCAACAAGCCGCCTGAACTTTCAGGCGGGCAGCAGCAGCGGGTCGCGATCGCCCGCGCGCTGGTAAACGAACCGTCAATCGTTATCGCGGATGAACCCACGGCGAACCTTGATTCTGAAAACGGGACGCGCATCCTCGATCTGATGAAAAAGGTGAACGCTGAGTACGGCGCCACATTTGTTTTTTCCACGCACGACAAAACGATCTGGGAAATGGCTACGCGCATAATTTTCCTACACGACGGAAAAATAGATCACGAGGCGGCAAAGGCGTGATACTCCCGCTCGCTGTCCGCAATATTTTTAGAAACAAAAAGAACAGCGTCATCATAATGCTGCTAATAGGAGTGATCGCGGCGCTGTTTTTTATCGGGAACAGTGTTTTTGCCCGCTCGAACAGGGGACTCCGCCAATCGTATGCCGATAATTTGACGGGCGATATTATCATCGAAAAAAAGTCTGATGTTACGATGAATCTTTTCGGCGCGAACGCCCCGATCATCGACGACTATTTTACCATACCGGTTCTTGGCGCGTACAACGAGATAGCGAATAAATTGTCCGCCTTTCCTGAAATCGAGGCGCATACCGCCCAGGTGTCCGTAATCTGCAAGCTTGACGTGCTTGATACACGGTCCAACGCGCTGCTCTGCGGCGTTGACGCTTCAACATACTTTGATATGTTTCCCGGCATCCAACTTCTGGAAGGACGCTTCCTTGCCGCCGGTCAGTACGGCGCGATGATAACGCGCCAGCGCGCGGACGAAATCGAAAAATCAAGCGGCACAAAAATTGAGATAGGAACGCCGCTGTTGTTTACCTCCGCCGGAGACACCGGCTTTAAGATTCGTGAAGTACCGCTTGTGGGGATATTTTCATACACGGCAAAGGGTCAGTTTATGAACGAAATTGTTATTATTGACGTGCAGACGGCCCGCGTGCTTGCCTCGGTACAGATCGCGACGGCCGATGTGGAAACGGACGCCGGAAAATTTACGCTGCTGGATGAATCATTAGGGCTGGACGATATTTTTTCAAATGATTTGTTTGCCGGGGATGAGGCCGCCGGCGGCAGCTCGCCGCCGTTGACCGGTATTTTAGATTATTTATTCTTGGGCGACGGCGGAGGGGCCGGCGCGGTAAACGATTTTTCAGGCGGCGACTGGAATTTTATAATACTGCGTTTGAAGAAAGGCGCGTCTGCCGGGCGCGTCATCGCCGAACTGAACAAAACGTTGCGGGACTTTGACGCGACTGCGCTTAACTGGCGTTTTGCGGCGGGGAATTCCGCGATCCTTATTCTGTTACTGCAGGCGCTTTTTAACGCGGGCATAGCGCTTGCCGGACTTACCGGCATTATAGCGATCATAAACATCATGCTGATAGCGGTTTTCAGACGCACCCGCGAAATAGGCACGCTGCGGGCTATAGGCGCTTCCGATTCGTACATCCGTTCCCTGATATTCTGCGAAAACAGCATAATAGGCCTGTTTGCCGGTTTTACGGGCATTGCCTCGGGCGCGCTTATTTTGAACGTGGTAAACAGTCTGCATATAACGATAGAGAATGAGTTAATCGCCGGACTCTTGGGCGGCGATGTTTTGACGATAGATTTTTCGCCGCTCCCGGCGCTGCTTTCCTTTGCCGCGGCGCTTGTTTTAAGCATACTCGCGTCGGTATATCCGGTGAACACGGCGGTCAAGATACAGCCTGTCGTCGCGATACGGGATTGAAACGGAGGCGGGCGTGAAAGTAACGGAACTGGGTAATCTGGCCGTAAAGTATGTCGTCAGCTACAGGAGGCGCTATCTGTTTTTGTTCAGCGCGCTGACACTCGGTTTTTGCATCATCAGCGTTATCGGCTCGTTGAAGGACGGTATGGCGGACGCGATCTACTACTCCGCGCAGAATCACTATTCCGGCGATATAATCATCGCGGGTTTTGAAAAGGAACTAACTGCCGACCAGCATATTTACGCTGAAACGGTACCGCTGATCCGTCAAAAGATCGCAGAAGCTGGGATAAAACCGGACAAGGAAATCCTGCGTACGATGCAGAACGATGCGGACAATACCCTTTATTACAACGGTAACGCCGTTCCGCTAAAATATGTTGTGGGCGTCGACTGGGACGCGGAGATGGATTATTTTAACAGTTTAAACTTTACCGGGGGCAGCCCCTCGCCTGACTTTGACGACAGTACGATCCTGATTTCCGCCCCCGTCGCCGCCTATGTCGGGGCCCGCACAGGCGATATGGTTCTGCTTGAAACCGAAACATTGCACGGTCAAAAAAATACCGCGTTCTTTACAATCGGCGGCATAGTTGATGACCGCTCGCTGTTCGGCTATTACAAATCATTTGTGTCGCGGCGGGCGTTGAATGCCGTTACCGGTTTTGCCGCCGATGACTGTTCTACGGTAGGTTTATTTTTTAAAAACCGCGCCGGGATTGAAGAGAAGAGAAAAAATCTGCAAAAACTGCTGGAAGGTACTGTGCCGCTGCGGCCGCTTGTATATGATCGTGACGGTTTTGATGATCAAAAGGACTGGAACTGGGCCGGCGTAATGTTTTTTTTACTGACCGTTTCGGTATATGTGTCCGAAGTTACGCAAATATTGCAGGCGCTTAATATTATTGCCTATTTTCTTTACGCCATGATGCTGCTCATAATTCTGGTGAGCGCCGGCGTTACCTACCGCCTGATTCTGCATGAACGGACAAAAGAAATCGGCACGATGCGCGCGATTGGTTTTTATGATAAGGATGTGCGCCGTGTTTTGCTGGTTGAATCTTTTATTCTTGCGACCGTGTCCCTGGTAACGGGTTTTTGTCTCACGTTGTTTGTTAATTGGATCGTTTCGCGGCTTTCGTTTGCGTGGTTTCCGAGTTTTGAGATTTTCCTGAAAAACGGCAGGCTGTTGGCGTTGTACAATCCGTTCGTGGTGGCTTTAAATGTTGCCGCTGTATATGCTATACTGCTTGCGGCGGTGTACGCGCCGTCTTTCAGCTTGTCCCGCGGCCCTCTGCCGGAGATGTTGTCAGGTGCCTGTAAAGGGTAACGCGGCCAGGGGGCTGTAAAAGCGGACTCTGTAAAGAGTTGGATAGTTTCGTCGAGTAAAGGGTAGCGCGGCCAGGGGGTTGTAAAAGCGGGGTAGTGGGCGAAAGGTGTGAGGTTCTTGGTAAAGAGCGTTATGAAGTATGATCAGTAAACGAATTATAGTGAAAATAAACAAGCGAGCAATGTCTTTCGCCCATCACCAAAAGCGGTGTAAACTACCGTTGCGGCTGTGGTCGCGTCGGCACGTGTCTTGCCGGGAACAGAAAAGACGGTTGATGACAACAGGCATTTCCCGGTAAGGATCTGAAATAATATTGATCATTAGGAGAACGAAAAATAATGAAACGACGTTCATTTTTGGCTTGCGCCATTGTTACCCTGTTTATCTCGTTTCCGGCGCGTGTGCCCTGTGCCCTTTGGGCGATTTCCGACGAGGACTTGCTAAAAAAGGTTGACAGCCTTGCCAGCTATTACGGCGTTGATTTTTCCGCTGAGTATACGATCGTGCAGGACAAGCCGGGGCAGAGCCGTAGTACGACTGTCGCCGGCGTGTTCAGGCGCGATTCGGATGTAATGTACACGATAATCATCATTCAGCCGGCAATTAACAAGGGGCAGGGGTATTTGAAACAGGGCGGTACGCTATGGTTTTATGACCCGGAAAGCAAGCGTTTCAACTCGACTAGCAGCCGCGACCGCTTTCAGAATTCCAACGCCAGGAATTCCGACTTTACCCGCTCGACACTGGCTGACGATTATAAAATTTCCAACGGAGAGGAAGCGGTCTTAGGCAGGTTCAAATGCCGCATACTGACCCTGGAGGCGGTGAACAACGAGGTGACATATCCCCGCATGAAAGTCTGGGTAAGCGAGGACGGCCTGGTTCGCAAAACGGAGGATTACAGTCTGTCTGGACAGCTTTTGCGTACTTCCGCGATTCCGGACTATTACAAGATTGGCGAGCGCTATGTTCCAAAGGCGGTTCTGCTTGTCGACGCGCTACGTGGGGCAACGGTAAACGGCGTTTTTATCAACGAGAAGACTCAGATAAGTATATCAAAGCCTTCATTCGCGCCCGTGTCCGGCGCTATTTTTTCTAAAACTTATTTAGAAAAGGTAGCGCGTTGAATTGCCCCTACAGGCATACAAACATAATTTGCGGCATCGTTGCCCTGTTTCTTTTTCTTGCACCCGCAACAATTGGCGCGGACGATGATCTGATAGATTCCGATTTTGATACAATATTTGATGAAAACAATGAAAGCGGTCAGCCCGCGGACGATGAAAACGTAAAACGGGTACCGTACAGTACGATACAGGATTTTATTATGGGCAGCGGCTTTGGAATCGACACATCTTACAGTGTAGTATGCGGTTATCTGCCCGGTTGGAGTGAGGCGCCGTGGCATTTTGAAAGCTACAAAGACGGAGATGATTACCTTACAAACCTGATAGGCGCAAAAATGAGCGCGTCGCTTGGTTTGGATATTCAGCCGTCAAGATACCTGCGTGTGCGCCAGTCTTTTTCATTTGCGATTCCCGCGCCAGCGCTCACGATAAAAGAATTCTTTTTTGATTACAATTTTAAGGACAGGTTTTTTCTTAAAACAGGCAAGTATGATATAGTGTGGGGGATATCGCCTAATTTTCCATTTGCGAATCTGCTTGCCCGCATACCGCCGGGCATGGAAAATCCCGGCGATCCGTATTTGGCAAAATTAAATATCCCTGTTGGTATAGGAGGATTTGAATTTATTTTGCTTACCCGTGCCGGATATATTGACAAGGAGAATCCCAGAATCGAAAACTTCGGTTCCGGCTTAAAGTACAATCTGGCTTTGCGGTCTTTTGATTTGGATATTGGTTTCTTTTACTTTGAATTGATGCCGTTGCGTAGCTTTTTATCCATAAAAACAACATTGTTCAAAAACGTGGAAGTCTACGCGGATTCCATGATTAATATTTTTTTCGATAAGCAGTCTGAACAATGGGACGATTTTGGATTTTCCGCATCGCTTGGTTTTGTTTCTACTTTTTTTAGGGACAAATTCAGGTTAAACGGGGAGCTTTACTATGACGGTGAGGGGGACGCGGCGACTCTGCGCAGAAACAACCTGCTGAGTGATGATCCTGAAAGTTTCAGGCTTTTTAGCGGTTTTAACGCGGCCCTGAATATGAGCTTTAAACCGGGCGGTATTGCCAGAATGCATATATTTTTTGGCTTGTTGTACGCGTTCGAAAAAAACACGGGGCAGCTTGTTCCGGGCATAACGTTTGATCCTGTGGAACATATTGAGTTATACATCGCCGTTCCGATGGTGGTAGGGGTCCGCGATCAAAATTCTTACTATTACCATAATGCCGATCAGAACAATCGTCCTTTCAGCGTTGTGCTTGCCGTTAAAATAAAGGGAACATACAAGTACGGTCATTTTGAGTAAGCTATGAAATTGACGGAACTCGCGTATAACCTTAAATGGTTTTTTTCCGGTATCACGGATAAACCGCTTGGAACTCTGAAAAAACATCTGGCGCAAAAAAAAATACGCGTGATCCTTATCTGTTCCGCCGCGTTAATTGTTGCCGTTCCGCTCGTTATAGATGCAACAGCGAAAATCCTGGCGCTGATAGAGGACAGTAAAAAAAATACTGTGAAAAATGTTTTTAGTTTCGATCCGATTGCCGCTGAAGATTTTTTTATACCGGATGAACCGGACTTTCTGCCGCCTGTGATACTTGAACGGGAGCGGAAAGAAGTGTGGTCCGTCGAAGATGCGTCCGAATTTTGGACCGCACCTTCCGAATTTTCCGGTGAATTTTGGCGGGACAGGGTATCGGATTCCATTGACCAACTGCTGGAGCCGTTGCCATGATCCGCTGTTCGCGCTTCCTATTGCTTTTCGCCGTGCTCGCGTTTTCCCTGTTCTGGTCGTGCGGTACCGCGCCGCCCGCGACGGGGGACACTCCAAACATTCCAAAAGAAGAAAAACCCGAAGAAGCCCTTACCTCCGTGGAAAAACCGTTGGAGGAAAAGGTAGCTGACGAAACGCCTGGAGAGCCGCCTGAGTTTGTTGTCAGGGCGGAAGAAGTGATAGAACCGCTCGACAAAAATGTCGATGTTGATTTGGCGGAACCGGTTTACAACCTGAACGAACCGGAAGTTGCCGGGGATTTAGAGCCGGCGCCTCTCATTGTGGGCGGGCCTGACGCGGCTATAGTTTTGGACGAGTCTGTTGAGAAGGCAGAAAGGGCTTCGGCAGCGCCGGAAGCCGCAACTACAGAGCCCGTAACGGAAGGCGCGGAGGCAGAGCCTGTGACGGCAGAGCTTGCGGAGGAGGAGCCGCCGCAGGCTGAAACGGAGGATGCGCCGCCGCCCCCACCGGCGGCGGCGCTGCGGCCTTCCGAGCCGCTCATCGATTCTCAGCCGCCGGTTCCCAAAAAGCCGCCGGAACCGCTCAAGGCGGTTCCGGCGCTGCCGGCGCGCAATCCGCCTACAGAAACGGAACGGTATGTAACGCCGGTAGTTAGCCGCACGATCAACGTAAAAACGTACCAAACTTTTGAAGTTCCGTTTGCGGAAACGGGCTGGGTCTATACCGGTGAGGAAAATTCAAAAAACGGCGTAACTTACAATTCACGCCGCTCGCAGGGCGGATCGCAGGTGTTCGTGTTCCGCGCCGAAAAGGAAGGCGATTATACGCTGAAATTCTACAAGCAGGATTTTTTGCGTGACTATGTTACAAACGAATACGTACTTGTAATCGTGCGAGACGAAACGCCCGAAACCGCGGCGCTTCCCGTTTCCGCGTCCTCCGTGGAGGACGCGGAAACACCTGCCGGGCCTCCGTCCGGGGAAATTCCCGCCGCGCCTGAAGACCTGCTACGAGAGGCCCGCCAGGCAGTTGCGGCCCAAAAATACCCTGACGCGATAGACCTGCTTGACCGCATGGAACGTCAGGCGGCGCTGAACGACGAGGCCTGGTGGCTGTACGGCCAGGCATTCGAGGCCGCGTCGCCCGCACGGGACATCCGTAACGCGCTTGACGCTTATTCCTGCATCGTACGCGACTATCCGCAGAGCATATACTACAAAAACGCCCAAAACCGTATAGCCTTTATAAACAAGTTTTATTTTAACATAAGATAGCGGCGCTTGCCCTGTTTACCACCGTGATAACGGAGAAAAAAGTACGCGGCCCGCGGCCGCGGCGCTACGGAACGCGCAAAGGATTGAAGCGGAATGAGCCTCCGTTCAAATCAATACAACGCTTAAGATACGGCGCGGCAAGCCGCGCGGAGGCTCATTATAGCGGAAAGCCTGGTCGCCGCGCAGCGGCGATGCGCCCAAAACAGCAGGATGCATATTCCACTTGACGCCGGAATCCGCCGTAGGAAAAGACCAGTTTTAATCAGGCTGTCTTTAACGCGAGCGTGGGCGCGACCCCGCGCCGCCCCCCTTGATTTTCAGCGTATTCGAAAGTACCACCGCGAATACAATGATGAGTCCGCCGGTGATTGCGTTCAACCCGGGCTTTTCACCGGTTACGGCGAACACCCAAACAGGGTTCAACACGGGTTCTATGCAGGCTATTATAAGCGCGGCAAACGCGCTGACGCGCTTTATGCCGTAAGCAAAGAGTATGGACGCGACGCCTATCTGTATCGTGCCCATAAAAATTATTGCTCCAATCGCGGGCATACTCAGGCTTGGTCTACCGGCAAATAGAAACGGTAAAGCAAAAAACGCCGTTATAATATTTGACAGTAGCAGGCTGTACGAAGGGTCCGCGTCTTTCTGCATACGCATACAGACCGAATTCAGCGCAAACGTTATGCCTGACAACAGCGCTATCACGTCTCCCAGCAGCGATGCGGAAGCGAGCGAACCGTGAAATATGATGAAAAGACCGCAAAGTACGAGTACCAGACCGATCAAATTTTCCTTACGCGGGTTTTCTTTTAAAAGTACGATGCTCAGCAGGGCCGCCCACACGGGAGCGCTGTACTGGAGCAGTATCACGTTTGCCGAAACGGTAAGTTTATTTGCCACGACAAACGCCGTCATGGTTGCGGAATACGCGACGCCGGACACCCAAAAAGCCGGGGTCTTGAGGGCCAGCGTAATGCCGCGAAACGGTTTGCGCATAAAAACACAACGCGCCGCAATCATCGTAAGGGCGGCGATAAAACTCCGCGCGCCCGCTATAAAAAACGGGTCCGCGTCGATCAATTTTATGAATAATCCGCTGGTGCTCCAAAACAGCGCGCAGAGCAAGACCGCCAGGCGTCCGAAAAGCAATGATCGTTGGGTAGGATACGGCATTTAATTCATGTGCAGCATTGAGTTTGAGATGCTGTAGCAGTAATCCCCCAGCTTTTCTATACGCCGCACCAAATCTATGAACAACAGTTCTGTTTTTACATCGACGCCTTCTTCTATGCGCTTGCGTCCCAGTTTGCGCAGTTTATTCCGTGACATATCAATTTTTTCCTCGATTCCTTTTGCATACAAACCCTGTTCCTCGTTGAGTTTTTCGCCTGAGTTTTCTTTGACAAATTTAAGAAATTCTTCGACCATCCCCATATACGGATCCAGCGCCGCCATCTCTTTATGCTTGAATATTTGATTCTTGCGGACGCTACGTTCCAGCAAAAGGCTCACGCTGTAACAGTCGTCCGTCATATCTTCCAGGTCGGCAATTACGCGCAAAAGCAGCGCCACGTTGTACTGGGATCGCCGGTTCAACTGGTTGCGTGTACACTCCATCAGGTAAACGGTCAATACTTCCCGCATCTGGTCGGCATACTCCTCCTTTTCCCGCAGATCGGCAACGAGTACGTTGACCGTTTCTGAATTGAGATTTTGCAACGAAGCGCGGAGTTTTTGATACATGGTAAAAACCAGCCCCGCCATACCGCTTATTTCATTCTTTGCCCGCAGAATACCTAATTCAGGCGTGTCCCGCATCGCGCCCGAAAGGTATGAAAAAGTGTAAACATTCTCTTCCGCTTTTTTATCCTTGTCTTTGACAAGGAAAGTCACTAACGCGGCAAACGGTTTTACAAACGGGAAAAACAGTATCGTATTTAGCAGGTTAAACGTCGTGTGGAACATCGCAATCCGGGTCGTCACAAAAACGTTCGCGGCACCGGCGCTGCCGGGACTCATGAATTTAACAAGGCTGACCAGCGGATTAAAGAATATAAGCGCGGTGACAGCGCCTATCACGTTGAACAGCACGTGTACCAGCGCCGCCCGTCTCGCGGCGGTTTTTGTGCCGATTGACGCGAGCAGCGCGTCAATCGTTGTGCCAATGTTTGCGCCGAGTATCATCGCCGCGGCGGAGTTAAAGTCTATGATGCCTTTGTATGCCATCGTCAGCATGATTGCTGTGGAGGCGCTGGACGAATGAACGATCACCGTTATCACAAGGCCGATCCCCGCGTACGCGAGTGTCCGCAAAAAGCCGCCGTTTCCAAGTGTCCGCAAAAACTCCAGGTTTTCTGGATTGATCGACGGCATGGACCTGGTAAGAAAGTCTATGCCCAGAAACAAGAGACCGAAACCCAGTATAGCGTTACCCAGCCCTTGATGCTTCCATTTCATTATTCTCATCAAAAAGCCCAGCCCGACGGCGGGCAGGGCAAGGCTGGAAATATTCAATGTAAAACCGATCAGCGAAACTATCCAGGCAGTTACCGTGGTTCCGATATTCGCGCCCATTATCACGCCGATCGCCTGTGTAAGGGTCAAAATACCCGCGTTCACAAATGAAACCACCATAATGGTGGTGGCGCTGGATGACTGTATGATGGCCGTTACGAAAAATCCGGTAATGATGGCGGAAAGCCGGCTGCCGGTCATGAAACTCAGCGTCCGCTGCAACCTGTCGCCAGCGCCCTGCTGGATTCCGTCGCCCATCACCTTCATCCCATACAGGAAAAGCCCCAAACTGCCCCCGATACGGAATAGCAGGCTTACAATTTCCATACACTCCCATCGTAGACCAACAATGACAGTATGGCTAGCATCTTGTTGCACTTGTAGGTTTTTATAACTTTTTCCAACGAAAAAAGTTATAAACCATGATTATCCGGCCTGCTGTCGTAGCGTGATGCGCTTCCTTAGGGAAGCACTGATTATTAAAAAGGGGGGCGCTATTTCCATGCCGGCACCGGCACATAGCCGCATCATCGCCGCGCCCCCCTCGCTACAGCCCCGCTATGCGGGTCTTCCGCTACCCCCCAATCATGGGCCTCAGCCAACACCGGAAATAACCGGTGTAGCCGGTTATTCACCCTCCAATCCGCCGCCCCCATTTAATCAGTGCTTCCTTAGAAAGTTTGCAAGGTAAAAAATCGCCTCATCGTCGATTTTTCAGGATTTTTAGCGCTGAAGCGCACCAAACTGCTAATGTCCAGACATCATTCAAACTGGTTTTAGTTTTGGAATTTGGCCCGGTCTCCGCACGGCGCCGCGCCGTGCGGCGTTGTTCCGCTTCTATCCCTTGCGCAGATATTCGTGTCCTGAATAGGAACTTCGCATGGAAAAACCGGGTATTTACAATTAAATGCGCCCCACCAGTGGGGTTTCTAATACACTGGGCTGCCAAAGGTTTTAAATACGCTGGTAACTGTAGTACGAAAGAACCTGGCGGCGGATAAGAATAGGCGGGAGATAGTTAAGGTGCTGGAAGGGCTGGAGGTGGAAGAGGTGGAGCATCTTTTGGAGATGCTGAAACCGG
>JAITAE010000292.1 GCA_031284295.1 Spirochaetaceae bacterium | reverse complement strand
GAGACGGCTGTTTCGAGCGCGACCTCCATCATGCCGGTAAAAGTAGTCTGCCGTTCCTCCGGGCTGGTTTCCTCGCGGCTTATCAGGCTGTCGGAAATGGTGAGTATCGCGAGGGCTTCGCGGCCATACTTTGCGGCAAGCGTGTACAACTCGGCGCACTCCATCTCCACCGCCAGGCAACCGAATTTGGCCCACAACTTCCATTCGTCAGGGTCTTCCGTGTAAAACATATCGGAGGAAATCACGGGGCCTACGAAAGGCCGCCGGCCTTTGGAGGCCGCTATCTCGTAAGCGGTCTTGAGCAAGTTGAACGACGCGGTAGGCGCATAGTCCCGCCCGCCAAAACGTATGCTGTTCGCCCCCGAATCGGTGCTTGCGGACATGGCTATTACAAGATCGCGCACTTTGATATGCGGTTGTATCGAGCCCGCCGTGCCTATCCGTATCGCCCGTTTCACGCCGAAATCACGAAATAACTCGTTGACGTATATCGAAATCGATGGCGTCCCCATGCCCGTTCCCTGCACGGATACACGCTTGCCCCTGTAAAGGCCCGTATAACCCAGCATATTCCGTACCGAACTGTACGGGGCCGCGTCCGTCAGCAGGTTTTCCGCTATAAATCGCGCCCGTAACGGGTCTCCTGGCAGTAACACAACATCTGAAATCTCACCGGCCTTCGCCGCAATATGAATCGACATATCAGCACCTCTCAAAAAAACCGCTCACCGCGCTGCCGGCCCATGACCGCACCTAAATGCACGCGCAAAGCATCGGCGGCTCTCGCACGGTGGCTCAGCCTGTTTTTTATATCCTCCGGAAGTTCCGCCACGGTACAGCCCCGATCCGGCAGGTACAGTACAGGGTCGTAACCAAAACCGCCTAGACCGCGCTGTTCGCGGAGCAGTTCCCCCTCCAGCGTTTCCTGTGCGGCAAAAAACCGGTACTCGTCGAACAGAAGCGTCATCGCGCAAACAAAGCGAGCGGCGCGGTTTGTTTCGTTTCCCAGTTCACGCAGTAGCAGCGCGTTCCGGGCCGCCGCGTCAAGGCGGCGGCCATCCTCCGCCCCGTAGCGGGCGGAGCGTACGCCCGGGCCGCCACCCAACGCATCCACGCAAAGCCCCGAATCATCCGCAATCACCGGTTCCCGCACGATCCGGTATAGGGCTTTTGCCTTTATCAACGCGTTTTCCAAAAAGGTTTCCCCATTCTCGTCCGGCTCAAAATCAATGCCCGCATCGGAAGGGATACGCAGTTCCGTCTCCGGCAGTATCGAGGCAAGCTCCCGGCGCTTGTGCTCATTCCCCGTAGCAAACCAAATAAGCATTTGCTCAGTATACAGGAAAATAATTCACCGGGATAGGCTGACGGCCCTGCCGTTAGGGCAACGCTGATTATTAAAAAGGGGGGCGCTGTTTTCCATGCCGTCCGGTACATAGCCGCATCATCGCCGCGCCCCCCAGCCCGATAACGGCGCGCGAAACATTGAGCGCGTTTAGGCAAAAAATGCCGCAGGCTGTGGCGCTGGAACAGGCCGCTGTTTAGAATAAGTTTTTAGCGCCGTCCGATAACGGCGCGCGAAACATTGAGCGCGTAAAGGCGAAAAAGCGACCGGCTGTGGCGCGGGACCAGGCTACCGCCCCCATAAACATCTTCAGCGCCCTACGGTCGCACTACGTTGCGCCCTACCCCCCAATCAGGGCCCTATTTAATCAGTGCTTCCTTAGGAAGCGGAAAGGCAGCTAGGCCTCTAATCCGGCAGTTTTTCGTAAAAGCTTAAGTTTTTCAGGCCGTTCAAGCCCGGCAATTCAGGATGGAAAATTGAGACTGTGTCTTCAAACTTTACGTCCATCTTTGCGCTGTTCATGTAGTACCCGAATGAAAGCACATAAATCTGATCGTTTTTGAACGATTTGAACAGGGAAAACAACGGGCTCTCCGCCAAAAGCGCCGCTTTGTCCGGGGTGTATTGAATCATGGAATTGTAGATCAGGATGTCCGCGTCGCGCGCCTTGTCGAAAAACTCTTCCGGCGTAATGCGTAGCGCGCCGCCGCCCGTACCTTCCTCCAGAAAGTAGCGTCCGCCCGCTTTCCGGTACTCGCGGGCGGTGATCGAATCGCCGCCCTGCGTGTAGACTACGCCGCCGTAAACGCTGCCGGAGGCAACGACAGGCCTTTTGTCCGCCGGAATATCCGTCGTAAGTTTTACCAACTCGTCAAGGCGCGCTACCTTCTCCCTAAAAACGGCGTCCGCTTCCCGGTCTTTGTTGTAAAACGCGGCAATGAATTTGATCCATTCAAGCGAGCCGTAGTTCGAATCTTCCAGCCATTCGCCAAGCACCGCATAGCCAAGGCCGGCCTCGTCAAACTGCTCAAAGTCGTCCGAGCCCGGATTCAATACGCCGGCAAAGGTGATGTCGGGGCTGAGCCGTATCACAGCCTCAATGTCCATAGCCCCCCAGTTGTTTTGAGCTATGTACCGTATCCTGCCGCTCCGCAGTCCCTCGGCGACCGGGTTTATCACCCACTGCTCCGCCGGTATCGTAACGGCGGCCACACTGTCGTAAAGGCTTTCATCGTCCAGCGCGTCCAACAGGCCGGCCTGTGTCGTCGACATAAAAAAAGCTTTTTTTACCGGCGTCCGTACAAGCAAATCCGCCTGTACATCCGGCGCTTCCACGCCGTCCGGCACGAGCAGGCAGAGTCTGCCGTAGTGGTCCGTTACGAGTTTTACGCCGTCCTGCATGTACTCAATGTTGAAATGTTCCGCGTAGCGCACGGCGAGTCCGCCTGAGTCCCCAGCGTTTACATTTTCCGCCGCCTTTTTTTTCGCGCACCCCGAGCAAAGCGCACATAGCATCAGCCAGGCCAGGCCGGTATAAAAGGCATTATTTTTACGGTTTTTCATCACGCCGCCTCCGTATTTGATGGTTTCCGCTACCATCATCGCCTGATAATATGCTTGTATCAATACCCCCGCCAGTCTCACCGAAGGGGTTTTATATACGCCTAGTACCTTGAAAAGACTAAACAGATTGTATTATATTACCCACACCCAGGTAGGAGGGGGCAATTATGAAACAAAAGAAATATCATGTCAGGCTCACGGAAGCGGAAAAGAAGCGGCTTCTGGACATAACGAAAAAGGGGAGCCACCCGGCAAGACAGATTGTCCGGGCGAATATCCTGTTACACTTGGATGAAAGTGATCCGGCCAAAACAATAGCGGTGCAGGAAGAAATAGCCCGACAATGCGGTTGTAAAATAGCCCTGATATACCGTGTGAGTAGACAATA
>JAITAE010000279.1 GCA_031284295.1 Spirochaetaceae bacterium | reverse complement strand
TATACCGGCACCCTGAAACGACGCTCCCGTGCCGTCGCTGTTTGAAGCCGCGAACTGCCGCGCCACCTCATCTTTGTTTATGCGTACAGGTTTTGACTTAACTATATCTTTGTTAAGTGTGGAACGTTCAACCTTGTAAAAATACTTCGTAACGGGCGGTTCCAGATCATCATCCAAATAGTTGGCTTGTAACGAGTCAAGCTCGTCAACAAAGGTATAGGTCTTGTCCTCCATGTCGAAGCGGTAAAGCCCCCAACGGTACTTTTCCGGCCTCGATATGCCGCTCCAATCGATGGATACCAGGCGTGATGCATCTGACGGCCCCGCTACTACCAGTTTGGGTTCTTTCGCGCCTGCAGCAAAAACTCCCGGCACGGACAGCAAAACAAGCGCGGTGACGGCAAGAGACTTAACGATTTTTGTGTTCATCAGGAATCCCCATATTTACCTAAATTATCGGGGATTTTTGTTGAAACCTGAACGGCAAATGCCGTTTTCACAGGCAGCGCCGATTTGTCCGCAAGTTGGCTTTAAATCCCCAACTCCGCTAAGCAGTTTCGCTTCCTCAGTTTGTTATACAATTTGTAGCAGGCCGTCATAGCTATGAGATGTAGTTATGAAGTTCGTGAAAAGCCACCCCTCAAGCACATACCGGTTCCGCACATAATTCATATCCGCTTTCATAAAACTTTTGTAAATGGCTAACATCATATCAATCGCATTGTTCATTAATCAATTTTGGCGGCGCGTAAGGGCGTAAAGACGGTTTATATGAAAAAACGGATACCATTTTTAGGGATTGCCGCTCTTGAGGCCCTAGCAACCTGTTGTACTTGGTGGATTTAGTTTGGAATTTGGGCGCATCGCCGCTACGCGGCGACCGGGCTATCCGCTATAATAACGCCGCATGGCGCTGCCGCGCCGGGCGGCGTTATTCCGCTTCTATCCCTTGCGCAGATTCGTGTATTGATATAGGACTCTACACGGCAAAACCGGTATTTACAATAGTGGTGGGATACTAGAATTAGGACACGCCAGGATGACAAGGGTCTGGAAAGGCAGGCGGCGGCCTTAAAAAAAACGTTCGCAGCCGCGGCTGCGAACGTTTCATTTTTCTTTACAGCCTTGCCGACGAAAGCGGCGTCAGACGAGAAAGCCCTTCTTGGGGCCGACCCTTTTCACAACGCCTCCCTATCGGCGGCTTTTTGGGGGCGGACTGTGGAAGCGGCCTTGACTCGACCCACCCCACTCGCCTACCCCCTCCAACCCCTGGTTACATTAGCGGCTCAAGCTTCAGAACCGGGTGATTCTTTTCGGTAAGGAAAGCCATCAAAGCCTCGGGATCTTCTTCCGTAACGGTTTCGTCCGCGATTTTGTCCGTATAGCCATCTATGCCGTACAGTTCCTTGGCAGTTGCGTCAAGCTTGGTACGTACAAAGTCCTTCAGGGCCTTTGGCATCCATACGATACGCGCAGGACCGCCTTCCGCCCGCATAAACTTTTTGGACGAAATGAACTGCTTGCCGTGTCCCATGAAGCCCGGCGTCTGAACGCCGCCGCCCGTAGAAGCAGCAAGCTCCGAGAAGGACATACCCACCGGCGTCTTGCCGATATGTTCACGGTTTACTATAACAACACCGTTGGAAACAGGCTCGATACCGCAGATACATTCAAAACAGCCGCATGAAGTCATCGGGTCGTTCAGTATCGAGTACAGCGTAACCTGCTCAAGGGCGCCGTGCGAGTCGCGTTTTACGACCTCGTTTACGTCTTCCCAGATGCCGAGGTTTTCGTCAACTATACGTTCCTTGGTTACCTGCTGACAGGGGCCGTTCGGGTCAAGCTCGTTTGTAGCTTTGGCATCCAGCCATGAAACCGCGCCGCACAGACCAAGCCGCTCCGGCGTAACGATGCAGACATGGGACGGTGAGAAGGACTGACACAGGATACAGTTGTAAAATACTTCGACACTCTCATCCGTGAGCGATTTAAGACGCTCATCGCGTTTTTCGTAGACCTTTTTTACATCCTGCTTAAGTTCTTCAAGTTTGGCGTACTCAGGCGTACCGGGCAGACCCGTATAAATCTTCACCTGGCACTTGTCGACTACAGCCTCGTACTCGCTCATTATCTTGGCGTAAAGGATTTCGCCAAAGTGTTTTGCGCGGAAGCCTTTTTCAAACGCCGAGTTGCTTACGCGGATACGGATAAGGTCGCGCTGACCCGTGTGCATAATGCCTTCCGCCGCGTTGATAAAGGCGTGTATCTTGCGTTCAAAGACAGGCTCAAAGTCGGTCTGCATCTTCTTGCCGGCAACTTCGATGATGTATGAAAGAGCCATCTTCTTGTCTGGAGGATTGCAGTCTATGTCCGGACCGAAAAGTTCAATCTTGTGGTCTTCGACATCCTTGGCCTCATAAGACTTAACCCACTCGAAACATGGCATACGGGAACCGTCAATATCGACAAGCATATCGTTTCTGCGGATAATTTCACCCTCAAACGAGTTGGAATAGTTCACAGGAATGTCAATCTTGGTGATCTTGAGTTTGATGTCGCGGGCCTCAAGCGAAGTTTCGATAAAGTCCTTTGTGTTGGTCTGGATGATAAGGCTCTTGGGGACGGACCACATATCCTTAGTGTCGTTGGTAATGACGGGGAAGCCCATCGCAATCGCGCCGCCGCCGCAGGCAACAACGATATCCGGTACCGGATCGAATGCGTTTACGAAAGCATTGATACGTTTGAACGTATAATCGTCAAACCCATCACGATCCTGAGGCTGTACCGCACCGAAAATCATCGCGGCGCGGTTTACCAGCGAAATGATATGGGCAACATGCCAGATTTTCGGACCCACCGGCACGACACGCACGGAAAAATTCATCGTTATATTTCTGCGCCGGGCCTGGTCTATGATACCCCCGATAAGGAATACGAAAATTGATCGGGTCTGGTACCCTTTAATCAATTCTTCCGCCTCTTCGTCAGACGGTGCGGGCCCTATGATTACGACAAAACCCGGAATATCGTGGGTAACGAGCGGAACACCCAGTTCACGTACTTCGGCATCACTCATGTGCCCCCAGTACTGCCGTTCACCGTTCACGGTGTACGGGTCCTCGCCCTTGGCCGCCGCGTAGCGGCAAGCTTCGATAACTTCGGCGGCCAGTACGGTGCCGAAACCGGTTTTGAACACGTCGTTAAGACGCTGATTATGAGGCATCCATTCGCTTTTTATTTTTGGGAAGGCCGCGGCAAGTTCGCCGACAGTCTGAATCTTATCGCCCAAATATGCCAAATGATTTGCGAGAAAGAACGCCGTGTTTTTGATGTTTATCGGCGTGTCGTTTCCAAGCGTTTTAACCGCCTCGTTAAGCGATTTTTCGGCAAGAGCCAGCATTTCATCGGCGCCGTCGAAAACCCTATTGAATAATAATTTCATATATTCACTCCATTTTTCATAAACTATGCCAAAAATTTCAATTTTTGGCTTCTTGTACTAAAATTCCCGCATCAAGCGCATCCTTGATACGCTTGATTTCGAGCTTTGCCTTTTCACTCGTATCAAAAGGTGATACTCCCTGCCGGTCGGCGCTGATAATCTCGTCATTGTAGGAGATGCAGCCCAAAAGTGCGTCCGCCGGGATGTTCTTCCTGATGAAGTCCTCATCCGCAGCCTCACGCACCTTGTTGGCAACGACACTCACTTTCCTGACTCCAAGGTCAAGCGCGAGTTTTTTTACCAGGCCGTAGGTCTGTACGCTCCGCGCCCCCGGCTCGATTACAACAACAAAACGGTCAACCATGCTTGCCGTTCCGCGTCCCAAGTGCTCTATTCCCGCTTCCATGTCCATAATCACAACTTCGTCTCGCTGGATAACCATGTGGGATATGAGCCGCTTAATGACAACGTGTTCGGGGCAGACACAGCCGCCGCCGCCAACCTCGACAGTTCCCATGATCAAGAACTTTATACCGTTTTTTTCTTTTGCGTAGGTATCCGGTATGTCATCGACTTTCGGGTTAATCTTGAAGAATTTTCCAAGCCCGTCTCCGTCCGAACCGGTACGCTCGGCAATAAGTTCCTTCATTTTGGATATGGGGGTGATTGCGTTTACTTCTTCGGCACTGAATCCCAACGCCAACCCAAGATTAGCGTCCGGATCAACATCTACGGCAAGGACTTTACGGCCTTCGGACGCATACAGACGCGCCAAAATAGCCGCAACAGTTGTTTTCCCAACTCCACCCTTGCCAGTAATCGCAATCTTCATCTTAAATTATATCCCTAACGCGGCGCGCTTCGCCTCGATGCCGTCTATTATCGCCTTGACGAGCCCTTTCGGGTCGGTGTTGATGGTGAAGCCGGCCCCGACAATCTTGCGGGTACCTTGCGTGATCAAATCCCAGACCTGAGCGCTGCCCTTGAGCTGAGGCTCTATGCCTAGGTACACATCGATACCGCTTGAAACGACATAATTTGCGATCGAGACCGCCTTTTCGGACATCCATTCAGGCGCCACGCCGACGATCGGGAGGGCCGTTGTGTCCACGCCCCAGTCGCGGGCTATGCCGTTCACGAGGAGTAGGATGCGGCTGATATCCACGCAGGCGCCCATGTGCAGGATCGGTGGGATGTTGACAAGGTCGCATACGCGGCGCAGTCCGTCTCCGCAGGCCCACTTCGCTTCGAAGTTCAGCAGGCCGGCCTTCGTGGCAAGCTGGGCCGCGCAGCCGGTCGCTACGATAAGGATGTCGTTTCTGAGCAGTTCCTTCATAATCTCGAAGTGAGAATAGTCCGGGCGGACGCGCGGGTTGTTGCAACCGACTATGCCGACAGCGCCGCGCAGAACGCCCGCCTTTATCGCGTCAACCGCGGGGCGGTAGCTGCCAAGCTCATCAACATGACTGTTGGTAACGCCGTCCAGATGGTGGATGATCTCTTCGCAGGGATAACCGACAACGGCCGGCTGCTTGTTGGCCGGAATGTATATCTTGCCGGGATCGCGGTTCTTGAAGTTATCTATGGCGTTTTTTATCAGTTGCTTTGCCTGATCCATAGCGGTTTCCGTTTTGAATTCGACATATATAGAACCGGGAATACGCGCTATCGGAGAACTTGTAACGAACTGCGTGTGGAAACAGGCCGCGAGGGACGCGAGGGCGGGGAATATGCACTGAACGTCAACGCACATCATCTCGACAACACCCGTCAAAAGGACATTTTCCTGCTGTAGGAAGTTGCCGACCATACGGACGCCGTGCCGCATCGCAACCTCGTTAGCAGTACAGCAGAGCCCGACTACGTTGATGCCCTTAGCGCCAACGCTTTTCGCGCGATCCTGTAGTTCCTTTAACTCACAAGCCGTTACGACCATTTCGGAGAAAGCCGGATCGTGCCCGTGGACAACAATGTTGACCATGTCCTTTTCCAACGTACCGAGATCGCCTTCAGACTTGCGTACTATCGGTGTACCGAACAGTATGTCGGTAATCTCTGTGCCTATCATAGAGCCGCCCCAGCCATTTGAAAGGCCGGTGCGTAGCCCCTGGCGAATCAACGCTTCCGCGTCCGCCGTGTTGCCCATGTGCGTCATGTGCAGGGACGTAGCGATCTCGCGGTCTATAGCACGGGGATAGATGCCTTCTTTCTCCCATAAATCCTGACGGGATTTTATGGCGCGTTTCGCGAAAACCTGATGACCCCAGGGTTTGCCGAATTCCATAAGCCCGACCTCGGCGACTTCATGGGCCACATCGTATATATCACGGCCTTCGGTTTTGACGCCGTATTCCTTGGCAAGCCGTAACAGTTTCGCTTCATCGCGAACCTGGTAGTTTCCATCGCGTTTGGTGCTATGGAGTACGTGAAGAATCTCACGTGCGTGATCCGAATGGGACGCGGTTCCGGCCGCAATCGTTCTAAGGTAGTTTCTACCCGCTATCGCGTCGGCGTCAGCCCCGCAAATACCTCTTTTTGCCTTTGCTGTAATGCGGCATGGGCCCATAGAACAGTTTTTGCAGCAAATACCGTCCTCGCCAAATTTACAATGCGGCGTTTGAACCTTGACGCGATCCTCGTAGGTTTCCGCGCCGGCTGCTACCGCACGCTCTTTCAGCTTCGCGGTAACTTCCTCCATCTGCTCGATGGTGGTCATGTTTTCTAGAGTTTTCAAAATCTATCTCCTTGCTTCATATCAAGAATATTCTTTTTAATTATAGCATACAAAATTCGAAAGTCAAGAAATATTTAACAGAGAAAAATGCAAGATTCCGGACCTCGGCTTTAATCTTAAGACTTAACCTTTCTCTTTCAGCAACGCGTCGTTGTTCAGAACCTTAAATGAAACAGCCTTGGGAGATGGAGCGTAGCGCACCACGATACCTTCTTTATCGACTCCGCTTGGGTACTTGCCCTTCGCCTTCTCCAGCAATTCTTCCAGGGTATAGGCAAAACTCTCTCCCCGCTCTTCAAGGGGAACAACGAGGACTTCCAGTGAGGCGCAGATTTCGAGCATCCTGTCATAGGGAACATAGCTGCCTGAATCCCAGTCCATTACGTCAAACACATACCATTCGGGCGTGGAAAGCCGCAGCCTGTTTTTCTGGATTCCTGGCCCGCATATCTCCCCGGTAAGGACGATGTTCTTCCCGTACTTCGCAAGTTTTTCTTTAAGACCGTGCCGGTAAACCGGCATCCAGTACAGGGCGTCCGCTTCGTCTCTGATCTCCTTGTTGCGGCTGCAACACCCGATTTTTCCCTCAATGTAATACACAATCCCGGAAGTGCCGTCCATCTTGGTGGTGATGTAGTAGGGCTTGCCCCGCAGTTCGTCAAGCAGTTCAAGAGCTGACTGTATACGGACCTCATCGGACGCGGGGATGCTGTATGGCCGCCCCCCTATAGCAACCCCACCGGCGCTTGATGTTTCGGGGACGAACCACTTCTTTACGCCGAGTTTTTCCGTTACGTCGTCGCCCTCGCGAAGGCCCTCAAGCTCCGGAAACATTGAAATCGGCATGAACAGCCCCTGGGAAAGCTGCCCGCGCATCTTTGCCGTGCGGATACGATAACCCTCGCCGTTATCGAAATTTGCACGGTACGAAGATGAGCGCAAAAACTCATACCGCGGGTCTAGGGGAAGAAAGCTATCCACCTCAAAGTATACCCCCAGGTCCCCTTCTTTAAATTCACCTTTCTTGACAACGCACTGCCAGCCCATGATATAGGCCGCCTCAAGAAAATCCGAATCGGGAATGACCGTTATCGCCTTAACCCGCCGTATAGTAACCAACGCACGCATATCATTCTCCTCGACTACACTTTCGGCGCGCATATCCTGCCGCGCTTCACATAGCCATAATTCCTAAAAGTATAACATCCCGGAAAAGAAGAATCTATAAGTGTGGCAGGCCGCGAGAAAGCCGGACTCATTTGATTAACAAGGCTAAAAACCGTTAAAAAAGTTTGACTTAATTGAGTTTACGGCCTGCGTCTGATCCCGTGACGGCTTTTCATCAAGCTTAATCTCATTCATCACGAGTCTCATCGAACTTTCAACTTCGTTTTTTTCTATAACGTTCAGAATCAAATACATATACAGGCGCGAATCGAATGGCCCGTCCACCGGCTCTTCAGGCAAAGCCTGCTCCTCGGCGCCTGAATCGGAGGTATCCGGCCCGGATACCTCCGGCGGCGGAAGTGACGGCAAGCGGCGTACAAACACCCAGGTCTCGTCATACTTTTGACTTAAAGACCAGCGCCGGGAAGCAAGCCGCTTAATAAACATCTCAAAAAAATCGCCGTACATATCGTCAGGGCTTACGGAAAGGTTTTCGGTTAAACGCCTGTAGGCGCGTAACAGTACCAGTTGCGGAATATCACGGTCAAGGCTGAAATTGTTAGCCCACCGCAATAGGGTATTAAGATTCGGCGATGACTGTTCCGCGATAAACACAAAGTAAGGCGCGAACTCGTCCAGTTTTTCGAGCGCCGGAACGCCGCCATTGATGTACATAGATACCCAGTCTGCCGGCTTCTTCCCCGAAGTCCGGCCCTGGTAGTCCAAAATTTCGATAATACGGCGTGACCGGGCTCCAGGGATCCGGTACGGCAGGGTTTCGCGTGTTTGTGAATACTGGCAGGACGTTAGGGACAGCAGGAGCAGGGCGGGCAGTAGGGATAAAAGGCTTCCAAAATCGTGATTTTGGAAGCCTTTCAACTTTGTTCTCCGAAAAATTTTTTGTGCAGGCCGCGCACGACGGTGTCCGCCTCCGAGCCGTCCACTATGAAACCAATGTTTACCTTGCTCGCCCCGTGCGAAACCATCTGCGCCTGTACCCCGAGGCGCGCGCATACGCCGAAAGCGCTTTCAAGTATGACGGAGGAGTGGGAAACGAGTCCGATGATGGTTACGATGGCCTTGTTCATCTTTACCTCGACGGCGGCGATCCGCGCAAGTTCGTTTACCGCCGCCCCTATATCCTGCGTCGAATCCACCGTAAGCGATACGGAAACTTCGCTTGTAGCGAGCATATCTATAGAGATTCGATGTCTTGCGAAACATGAAAATACTTCCGCCAAAAACCCGTACTGCCCCAGCATACGGCTGGAAACTATGTCAACCAGCGTGATGTTTCCGCGCGCCGTTATCGCGCGGACATGATGGGCGTCCGCCGGCAAGGAAGAACCGATCACGCTGCCGGGAGCCTCCAGGTTGTGAGAATTCTTTACCAGAACGGGCGTTCCCGTCTTGCTACAGGGGTACATTGCGCGTGGATGGAGCACCTGCGCGCCAAAAAAGGCAAGCTCCGCCGCCTCCTCGTAGGTAACGGCGCCGACAGGCCGCGCATCGGCGACGATGCGCGGGTCAGCCGTAAGTATGCCGTCAACATCTTTCCAGACCTGAGCCTCCTCCGCTTTGCAGGCGGCGGCTATCATCGTAGCGCTCAAATCGGAACCGCCGCGGCCAAGAGTTGTTACCGCGCCGCAGGCGTCCTTCGCTATGAAACCGGTTACAACGGGAAGAACCCCGCTGTCAAGCAGCGGGAGCAGCGCGGCGGGGATATACCGCCAGCTTTCCGGGACAAGCTCGGCAAATGTAAAGTTGGAATCGGAGATAAAACCGGCATCCCAGGCGTCAAGTGGCCGGGCGTTCATTCCCAGGGACTGAAAGTAGCGCGCAACCAGGCGAACGGAGAGCCGTTCACCGAACGAAACAAGGTAATCGCGCGTCTTTGGCGATATTTCTTTTATCAGGGATATACCGGAAAGCAGGGTAGCCAGATCGCAAAGCAACTCCCTTAGGTCCTGGGTAAACATGGTTGATAGGCCCAGCGCCTGCAGAGCGGTAAGGTGGGTTTCGCTTATCTTTTCTAGGGAAAATTCAACGGAGACCGGCCCGTCGCTGATCGCTTTTTCGGCGGCCTCGATAAGGTGGTCGGTGGTATCGCCCATCGCTGAAAGTACAACGACAGGCTTTCTGTCGAGCCGGTCCCGCACAATTTTTGCTACATGACGGATATGTTCCGCATCCATTACGGAACTACCGCCAAACTTCATTACCAGCATTAGATGTTAATTTCCGAAAGGTTTTTCTTCCACGAATTTCGACGCCGGCGCGTTACAGAGCGGGCAGGCCGCAGGCGGCTCATCGCCTTCATGCACATAACCGCATACTACACAGACCCATTTTTTCATAGAATGCCTCCAAAAAATCAGTGTTGTGGGTAAAAATTACCCTCACCTCTACCTCAATATAGCCATTATATCCTGGCGATTCCAACGCCTGGCTATGTCGAAGGGGATGTCCCCTGATGTATTACGCGCCATCTTGTCCGCCCCCAATTCTATAAGCAGTGATACGATAGAAGCCGTACTGTCACGGGCCGCGTAATGCAGGATATTGTTTCCTTCGGAGTCGCGGGAAGCGACCGCCTTGCCGCCGAAAACAGCGCGTACCGCGTCGCGGTTTTCGGTGGCCAGCGTTATCTCGGCAGGCGTCTTGCCGTCGCGGGCGACAGAGAATACGTCCGCGCCGTCGTTAGCAAGGAATTTTGCCGCCTCCCAGTTGGCGCGGTCAACGGCATAACGCAACGCCGTCCTTCCTTCACTGTCAACCGCGCCCGTATTTCCCAGCCAGTTGGCTATGGTCACTATGTCAGCTTCGGGCATATTGTAGGACAACGCGATATGCAACGGTGTACGGCCCACATCGTCCGTCTGATCCCGTCCTTTTGCAAGCAGGGTCAGCATCATGCGCGGCGATGTCTTCAGCGCAATGGTGAACGGGCTCTCGCCGTCCGCGTCTTTCGCGTGTATCTGGGCCTGCTTATCCAGCAAGAGGCCGACCAGATCGCTACGCTCCTCCTCCACCGCGATCAAGAGCGGGGTGTCGCCGTTATTGTTCCTTGTAGAAACACCCGCGCCGCTATTTACCAGGTGTTCGGCGGAACGGAAAGAGCCTTTCAGCACGGCTTCCACAAGCGAGGTATTTCCCTCTTTGTCGCGGGCCTCAAGGTAAGCGCCGCGCTCCACAAGAAGGGTCTCCATGCCGAACACGCCCAGACGCACGGCGTCATGCAACGGGGTTTTACCGTACAGGTTGTAGGCGTTTACGTCGATTTTGGAACTGATCAGCGTGTCCGCCGCAGAAAGCGCGTTCCAGCGTACCGCGGTATGGAGCGCGGTATTGCCCAACGTATCGCGGCCCGCTATCGAGGCCCCGGCGCTTAACAGAGCTTGCACCGTAGGGGACGAATCGATTTTTACCGCTATAAAAAGCGGCGTTTCGCCGGTAACGTTGGCGGCCTCAAGCGAAGCGCCCCTGGACGCTATCATCGGGATCGCGGAATTCAGCTTCCACTGGGTGGCGTAGTGTAGCAACGTATTGCCCAGCCCGTCCCTAGCGGTCAGGACGGCGGGCGTCAGCATCCATTCGCGGATATCGCCCGGCGAATAGAAGGTGAGGTATATCGGGCTCTCACCCTTCGCGTTCTGCGCGAACACATCCGCGCCGCGCGCTATCAGCAGGTCGCCGGAGGCCGCCATATTTTGCCTTACGGCAATATGCAGGGCCGTGTCGCCTTCCTGGTTACGGGCATTTATCAGCGCGTTCCTGTCCAGTATGCGCTGCACGATTTCGGTTTCCGCGCCGGATTGCACCGCCACGAGCAGAGGCGTATTGCCGTTGTTGTCGCTCTGCAGCACCGTCTCGCCGGTAATAAGGTAGTTCAGGGTTTCCTTACTGCCGCCCAACGCGAGTCCAAAAGGAGTTTTGCCGTCGTTGGTTATCGCAAAAATATCGGAACTGTAACCGACCAAAAGCGGCAAAAGCGCTGTACGGTTCTGCTCCACCGCAAGGAACAGCGGCGTTTTGCCGTCAATATTATGAATCGAGACAGCGGCGCCGTTTTTAAGCAGCGTTTCCAGTATATCAGGCGGCCTATTGAGGCCTATCACGATGTGAGCCGGCGAGTCGCCGCGTTCGTCACGCAGATTCGGATTCGCCCTGTACAAAAGCAGCAATTCCAGCGCGGCCCTGTGGACCTCGGCGGGGATCGCTATATGCATCGCCGTATTACCCTGCCCGTCCTGGATGTTGACGTTCGCGCCATGATCGAGCAGCGCCTTCATAATCTCCACATCACCGATACGGGCCGCTTCGTGCAGGGCGGTATCGCCGGTCGTGTTCTTGATGTTAGGGTCGGCCATGTGATCCAGCAGGAATATTGTAAAACCACGGTAATGTTCCTTGACCGCATAGTGCAGGGCCGAGTTGCCGTCAGACGCACGCTGGTTAAAGTTCAGGGAGCGCACGACGGGCGCGAAGTACAGGAAGAACGGATCGGACGAAAAACCGCCAGCCTGTATCAGAATTTCCGCCGTTGTCGCGTGATCGCGCGAATCGCGATGCGCAAACGTGTAATCGAGCGCGGTACGGGACATCCTGTCCTGTTTATTTATCAGTTCCTGCCTGGTAATGTCGTTGCCGGAGGTCAGGATGATTGTGACGGTGGTAAAAGCGCCCGCGTCGGATGCCAGGTGCAGCACGGTACGCCCCTCGCCATCCGTGGACAGCATCGTTTCTGGCGTCAGCAGCGCCCGCAAAAAAGCATCGTTCGCCGATTCTATGGCCCAGCCCGCCGGACTCATAGCCCCCGCCGGCCTGTGATGTATAAAAGCGCCATTTGTTACCAAAACGCGGGCGGTGGCGCTGTCCAGTAAATCCGCGCTCAGGTTAAGCGGCGTATAGCCGTCGCCATCCTCCGCGTCCGCGTTCGTACCCAGCCTGATAAAGAAGTCGGTAAGCCCGGCGTTACCGGCCGCCGCCGCAAAGTGAACCGCGTTCCTGCCCCACAAGTTGACAGCGTCAGGGTCGTTCATCGAAACAAAAGCGGTCTTTGCCTCTTCAACGTTTCCTTCATTTACCAACGCCTCTATGCGGTCAATGGGGGTGAGCACGGTATCATCCGCTACCGTCACTGCTTCTTCAGTGGCGGCGGCTGGACCTTTCGCCTGCTTTTTGCCGAACGCAAACGCTTCAAGCCCGGGGAAAACCAGAAAAACAAAGCAAAAAATACCGAGCGGCAACATGCGAGGCAGGACAAAGGCCTTTTTCAGGGCCGCGCCGGTACGTTTTTTATTGATTAATTGCATTGAGAAAACCCCTGTGTGTATTATCGGCAAAAAAAGCGCATAGCAATATAAAAACTCCTCTAGTTTGAACCGTTTGTGAATCGAGGCGATTCCAAAATGCTGGATTTCTGAACCACCCTAATTGTATACATCTTTTAAAATATATGCCACCCACCAGTGGGTTTAAATACGCCGGGCAGCCCAGGCCCCGCCGGCGGGGTTTTTAATACGCCGCCAGTGGAGTAGTTGTCCCTGCTATTTCCCAGGCTTTCAATGATTCTTAATATGAGTGGGACGCGACACTCCTCTCACTTACAATCATCTCCCCGGCAGACTCCTCTGCCGCCTAAGAAAGCATTGATTAAATGAGGCGGCGGATTGGGGGGTAGCGGAAGACCCGCGCAGCGGGGCTGGAAGTAGGGCGGCGCGTGGCTTTTAGCCCTTTTTCGACCAGCCGACGAGGTTGATGTAGATGTCGTTGTAATCGTCGTCGGCGCCGTCCTCGATGCAGACGGAATAGACATAGCCTACCTTGCGTCCGGCGTTGTCCAGTATCGCGCCTCCCGTCTTGCTGTTTTTCAGCTCGTTGACCGCCTCCTTGATCTCCACCTCCACCTGGACAATGTTGGAGTTAATGTCCGCGTGCGACTGGTTCAACATCGTGAAGTTGCAGTTCCTGCTGTTTTTGTGGGCTTCGACGAGGACGTTACCGCCCGATTTGATCGTAACCTTGCCGGTGTTGTAGCATTGTGAACTGATTGTCCACGCTAGGAAGTAATGCGGCTCGCGGCAGGATACGGGAACTGAAAGTAACAATAGCGGCAGGGGTATTGACGCCGTCTATTCGCATACCTATACTGGGAACAGTCCTGAAACTTGAGTTTCAGGACTGTTCGCTGTTTCATCAGCGCGGGCCGCGTTGCCGGCCCGTGAAACCTGTATTAGTATTGTGTAAAGGATTGTAAATTTATGTGTATTCTATCACTACCCCCCCCCCCCCCGTATCTGTAATTGAAAACACCTTAAATAACCGGATAAATTCGTATTTGTCCGCGCCGCGCCGTTTTTCGGCCTGCCGTGAATCGCCTGAAGCTGCGGGAGGCGTGACAGTATGAAACTCAGCGAATTTATGCGGTTTTTGGTGAGCGGCAGTTTTTTACCCGCAACGGTTATAAGTTTTTTAATGAAACATCTGCCGTTTTCTGTAAAAATGTTTTTATATTCGATACGTTACAATCTGATAATGAAAGAGATAAACCGTCCTGATATGAAGGGGTTTGAACGGACATACTTAAAATCAAAAGGCAAAAAAGACGCACATTTTGATTTTGCCGGAGCGAAACTGCCGGATATAACAGCTGACAAGCATTTTTATGGCGGATTGTGCATTGTGTTTTTTGATACATTTTTCATACCTTGCCTGTTTAATGACAATTACGATGAAGAAGCTGTCAAAACAGCCTCAAAATATTCCAGTGAAGGGTCATACGGATATATAGACGGAAATTTTAATGTAACGGTTAAAAAGGATGATATAGTGATTGACGCAGGCGCATGGATAGGGGATTTCAGCGCCTACGCCGCGTCGAAGGGCGCCGTATCTTATGCGTTTGAGCCCGGTAGTAAAACATTTGCGAAATTGGAAAAAACAGCGGCTTTGAATGATGGAAAAATCATCGCGGTAAACAAAGGGCTTGGAGAACGCGACTGTGAGTTGCCGCTGTACGACGTACAGCTTGGCAGCGCCGGATTTACGATTATAAACAGCGGCAAAAAACGGCAAAAGATTATTGAAACCATCAAACTTACAAGCGTTGATAAATTTGTAGAATACAATAATATTCCGCACGTAGATTTTATCAAGGCCGACATAGAAGGTGCGGAACGGGATATGCTGCGCGGCGCGACAAACACATTAAAAAGGTTCGCCCCCAAACTGGCAATCTGTACATACCATTTGCCGGACGATCCTGAAACGCTCGAAAAAATTATTTTGGAGGCGAATCCCCGCTACAAAGTTATACAGGGCCCCGCCAAACTGTACGCTTGCGTATATTGAGCCGGCCCGCGGTCTTTTTCCTGACGTTTTCCCGCCTGTTTAACCGTATAAGTAAGTAGCGCGCGCTACTTAGGGAGTTTGCAGGGTAAAAATCGCCTTGTGGCCGGCCTATGCCGGGAACCTGTTCCGGACACGAAGCTCCGTGCAAGGGATTGTAGGGGTGCGAAGTAGCCACGCTGTTGTGGCGTGCTTGCGGCGGCCTCACTCCTCCTTGGATTAAATGAATAAAGGTATTGTTTACAGACCGCCGGAGGCTGTAAACAACGGGTCATTGTCTTTGGACAACGGGTAAAGGCTCTGCTCTCCATGAAAGACGTAGAATTCAGGTGCCAGCCGCTTAACATGCCGTCTTTTTATTAAAGTATAATGTGAGCTAGGGCAAAGGCCTAGTTTTGCATTAAGCGGTGGCGGGGTATTGACGCCGTCTATTCGCATACCTATACTGGGAACAGTCCTGAACCTTGAGTTTCAGGACTGTTCGCTGTTTCATCAGCGCGGGCCGTGTTGCCGGCCCGTGAAACCTGTATTAGTATTGTGTAAAGGATTGTAAATTTATGCGCATTCTATCACTCCTCCCCTCATTTTCTAGCATAGTTTCACCACTCGGTATCCCGTATCGGGTATATACCAGGGCAACGTCATTTAAAAATCTGTGATATAGTGGAACTTACCTTAGGAGGGGAAAGCAAATGGAAATCACGGAAGAAGACATAGCATGGATGGAGGAATGCCTCAGCGGGATGAGCCTCCGCAGGGCTTGCCTGCGGAGGCTCGATCGGATAAGGAAATTTATCAAATGTGATGGTTTGCCGCTCAAACCCGTCTGCGCAGCAAGCCCCACTGCGAAAAATTGAGCAAGAAGCATTTGAAGGTGTTGATTCCGCGGCGGTGTTCAAACCGGTTATTTAGAGTCTGTCTATAAAGTCAAAAAGAGTGGTTGGGGAAGGCAAGATTCGTTTTGCGATATATTGCAGAAAAAATAGAAAAGTGAAATAATCAAAACTATGAAAATGAAATTATTTCA
>JAITAE010000264.1 GCA_031284295.1 Spirochaetaceae bacterium | reverse complement strand
GTTACGCGCTGTCCGCAAAAGAATTTTTGTGGACAGCCGCCGCCGCCGCGCTTTTATCCTGGGTAGGCGATATTTTTCTTGTAAAAAGGCGGGGCGCGGCGTTCGCGTTCGCCGGAATTGCCGCGTTTTTTTTCGGAAATCTGTGCTATACGGCGTCAATACTGCGTTTTTCCCGTTATCCTGAGAGCATGGCCGCCGCGATACCGTTTGTCTTGATCCTTGCGTCGGCCTTGTTTGCCGCGCTGATTCTGCTGTTCCACGCCCCGCGCGGCCTTGCCGCCGCCGCCGCGCTGTACGGTCTCACGCTTGCCGCCCTGACGGTATGCGCGGTATGGCTCTTTATACAGCGCGGGGACGCCGTCTGCGCCGCCATCCTTTCAGGAGCGCTCTGTTTAAGCGCCTCCGATATATGCCTTGCCTGCCGTTATGGCAAGATGACCAAAGGTACGAATTTTGTTATCATGCTTCTGTATATCGCGGCCCAGTTTAGCCTGCTGCCGGGGCTTGCCCGTCTTGTTTAACGTGAACACCGAACCAAACAACCGGAGAAACGCCGCGCATTCGCAACCTTAACGGTTGATCCGTGTCGAAAATACAAATACACAAATGGAGCTGTAATGCTGTTACGCGACTATCTGGATATTGACGGTGATGTCGAGTCCTATGAAGAATTACGAAATAAGTTTGCCATACATATCCCAGAGAATTTTAATTTTGCCTTCGATGTGGTTGATAAGTACGCCGCCCTGGAGCCTGAACGCCGCGCCCTTGTCTGGTGCGACGATGTGAGCGAACGTATCATCAATTTTGCCTGCTTAGCGGCGGAAACGAACAGGGCCGCGAACTTTTTAACGGCACTGGACATAAAAAAGGGCGATGCGGTGATGTTGATTCTGAGGCGGCGTTATGAGTTTTGGTTTTTTCTGCTCGCGCTGCATAAAATAGGCGCTATAGCCATACCCGCCACCAATATGCTGCTAGAAAAAGACCTTGTTTACAGGAACAACGCGGCGGGCGTCAAGATGATCGTTACGCTGGATGACCCGCATTTGCAGACTGAGGCGGACAAGGCTTTGCCCGCCTCGCCTACGGTAAGGCATCTTGTTACCGTGGGCCCGGTCCGGGCGGGCTGGACGCGGTACAAGCCGGCCTGTTTTTCAGAAACCTTTGAGCGCCCCTCAGACGATGAGGCGACAAAAAGCAGCGATATAATGCTGCTCTACTTTACGTCCGGCACATCGGGCGATCCCAAGATGGTGCTGCATAACTTTGCCTATCCGCTTGGACACATAGTTACCGCAAAGTTCTGGCAGAACGTGCCGGATAACGGGCTTCACCTTACCGTTGCCGAAACCGGCTGGGGCAAGGCCATGTGGGGTAAAATCTACGGGCAATGGTTTGCCGGCAGCGCGGTATTTGTCTACGATATGCTTTCGTTCGTGCCGCAAAAACTCCTTGAAAAAATTTGGCGTTACCGGATAACTACCTTTTGCGCTCCGCCGACGGTGTACCGCTACCTTGTAAAAACCAACCTCAAAAAGTTCGACCTTTCATCGCTCAGATACTGTACGACGGCGGGCGAGGCGCTCAACCCGGAGGTGTCGAACAAGTTCACCGAGATGACCGGCCTGACGATACGTGAAGGGTTCGGACAGACGGAGACGACGCTGATAATAGGGACATTCCCCTGGATGAAGGTTAAGCCCGGCTCTATGGGACGGCCCGCGCCCGGTTATGATGTTGATGTTGTTGACGGGGAAGGCCGGTCCTGCGGCGCAGGCGAGCTCGGTGAAATCGTGCTGCGGCTCGACAAGGGCCGCCCCTTCGGAATGTTTTCGGGCTACTACAACGACGAGGCGCTTACGAAACAGGTTTTTTCAGGTGGCATATACCACACGGGCGACATAGCGAGCCGCGATGAGGACGGCTATTTTTGGTTCAGCGGACGCACGGACGACATGATCAAAAGCTCCGGTTTCAGGATAAGCCCCTTCGAGGTGGAAAGCGTACTTCAGCAGCATCCGGCGGTCCTGGAGTGCGCCGTTACCGGCGTTTACGACCGGCAGCGCGGGCAGGTGGTCAAGGCCACGATAGTCGCGGCCCCCGGCTACGAGTTGAATCCGGCGCTGAGCCGCGAGATTCAGGACTTTGTTAAGCGTGAAACGGCCGTATACAAGTACCCGCGCATCATAGAATTTGTCGATGAACTTCCAAAAACGATAAGTGGCAAGATACGCCGTAGCGTTATCCGCGCCGAGGAAGCCGCGAAAAACATAGGCAGCAAGGTTATTGAGATCACAAAGAATATACGGCCAAAGTTGAACTGCCCGCAGCCCGACGGATTCCAGGGCAACGCTGACGCGGCCTCAAGTTAATCCCTAACCCTGCCTAAATTTATCAAGGATTCAAAGTATCACCCATCCGGTTTATCACTCCTGATAAAAAGGATAAGCGGGAGATTGGTTTTCATGGAGAAAACGGCAGGACGTTTACCTCGGAGCCGTAAAAAATTGCACGGGCGACTGGACATGGCGCTGGAGCAGATACATTCTCAGCATGGTTTGTATTTCTTTGAGCGGTCGGTAGTGGGCGAAAGACATTGCGCATTGTTCCTTACTTTACAACGCTCTTTACAATGGAATTTCACGGGAATAACGTAAGTAACATTTCAAAACGAAGCGTTTCGGCTATATGTTACGAGATCCTCGGAGCGCCGCTTTCTTTCGTATCCATGCCTGCAAAGGCATCTCGAACTTAAAATGACTGAGGTGCGAGAGAAACAGTATCAGCGCCATATATGCGAAAAATGCAATATTTTTTGAATAGTCTATTTTTATATTAAAAAAATCGCATGTCGTTACAGTGGCAAGAGCTGCCGGAAAATGAATTAGATATATTGAATATGATATTTGGCCCAAATAACGCAACGGTTTTATAGAGAAAAGGCGCGTCATAAATTTAATCTGCAAAATAACAAAGACCAGTGCTGGAAAAAGAAGAAATGAATACACCACAACCCAATAACCCATACTGCTGTACGCAAGCAATGCGGAAAATATAGAAATATATTTTGGCGCAAAAGATAAAAACAGTGACAATAAAATCAGGCATATACAAATAGACGTTACGACACGGCTTAGTTTTCTGTTTTTGCCGCAATAATCATATACGCCCGCCGTTATGCAGCCCGCAAAAAATCCTATCATTCCCTGGCATACACCCAGAATTGGAAAATTAAAACCGATCTGTTTAATGACTCCGAGTAGAACTCCAATGCATACAAGCGCGGCGCTGCCTATGACCGTCCGCTTGTATGAACGTGAACAGAAAACAAGCGCGAAAAAAATCAGATACATCATTATTTCTATAGAAAGCGTCCATGAGTTTCCGTTAAAAGATTTATGCGCTGAATAAACCCAGCCGTACTGTATGAGTGGAATGTTTAATAAAAATAGCGGTACGCTGTACTTAGAATCTCCGTTAATGGGAAATTGCGGAAGCCCGGATATGCCGCGAAATAAAACGAACAGAGCCGTTATAAGCAAGGTAAGCCAGTGAAGCGGGTAAAGACGACTGAACCGCAGAATGCAGTATTTTTTAAAAGAAAGATTACGTTCAGCAACCGGCTGCCTATATTTCTCGAAAAAAATAAATCCGGACAACACATAGAATAAATCTATAAGCGTCCAGCCAAAGTGGTAAGGCCAGTAAAGAATCTTTGAAAAAGGGTAGACAGCCGGATTGAAACTAACGTAATGATAGATGAAAGCAACTGTAAAAGCCGAAATTCCCCGAAGTCCGTCCAAAGCTCCGTAATGTTGTTGGGGGGGGGGGGGGATAATTTCTTTATATTGACGCATATAGTTTACATTTCCTTTGAACAATTTTATAGTCAGGATTGGCCTCAAGAATTATCTCTTTAAGTATCTTGGGGTCATCCGGCAGGTGATATGTGCAAATAGCGAGTTTAGGGGCAAATTCTTTCAGTACATTCCGCGCACCGGTCAGCATATCGCGTTCCATGCCTTCAATATCCGATTTGATAAAATCTATTTTTTTAATATTTTTATCACCGGCAAATTTATCCAATGTCGTAATAGTAATTATTTCACTGCCGCCGTTTTTATCCGCGGCTACGCTTTCGCTTCCGCTGCGTCCGCTTAAAAATATAGGCGTTTTACATTCGCGACTGCCAAGGCCGGATTGTACGGAATGAATCATGTTTCTGTTTAAGGCGGATGTTTCCGTAAGCATTTTGAAGCTGGATTCTACAGGTTCAAACGCATATACCTCCGCTCCATAGCAGGCAGCCAAGGCCGCAAAATCGCCAATCCACGCGCCGGCGTCTATTACAACATCGCCGCTTTTGACAGTTACGTCGAATGAACCGTCCCGGTACCCGTAAGGGCCTTCCGGCATATACGGTTCCAGCTTGTCAACATCCTGCTTGTCATATTCATCCAATCCAAGTATGTGGAACAAAAATGTATCTACCATAATTCCTGCCATAACATTGCTGTAATCGGTACTCCCTGTAATATCTGGAAGAAATGCCCCGTCAATATTTATCCTTTTTGAATTTTCAGACATATAAGTTCCATTTTCCA
>JAITAE010000258.1 GCA_031284295.1 Spirochaetaceae bacterium | reverse complement strand
TCTTCCTGACGCCGACGCCCCCCCTTCCCTTGTCTGCTTTGCCCGGCGGTAGTAGTATTGAGACATGGAACATTTGGACAGGATAACATGGAATCCCCAGGTGATGGGCGGCAAGGCTTGTATACGCGGCATGAGGGTAACTATTGGGATGATAGTCGGTCAAATAGCCGAAGGCCATTCAATAGAGGATATTCTTGACGCATATCCCTATCTGGAACGGGAGGACATACTTCAGGCGCTTCAATACGCCGCCTGGCGTGTACAGGAGCGGGAAGTTCAATTGGCTGAAGTATGAAAATCCTTATAGACATGAACTGCTCTCCCAGTTGGGCCGGCTTTTTTTCGTGTCATGACATTGAGGCGGTTCATTGGTCCCAAATAGGGAGCGTGAGCGCGCCGGACTCTGAAATAGCCGCGTATGCGGCGGCCAATGGGTATGCGCTTCTTACCCATGACCTTGATTTCGGCGCGATGCTTGCGGAAACCGGGTTAAAAAACCCAGTGTTGTCCAGGTTCGTACCGCCGACATTTACCCGAAAACGACCGCCGTTCCTATTATTCGTATACTTCGGCGATACGCGGATGAAATTGAGCGCGGCGCTCTCATTACCATCAATGAAACCAAAAGCCGTGTTCGCATTCTTCCCTTCCATTGACAAAGAGTTTGTTGCGCTTCGTGCCTAAAATCTCCAAAAATCGCCTTGCAGAGCGGCGGGGGTGTGGCGGCCCCGGGACTTTGTGTTAAACCCGGCGGCGAACTACCGCCGATAATAAACAATAGATAAGAGGAAAAATGCCTGGCATACTTTTTACTGAACGGAATATGGCGGCGCTGCTCGTTTTTGCCGCCTTCCTTGCCGCACCGCTTGGGGCGCGGGAGCTAAAGAGCGGCGTTACCGGCTCGCTGGACTGGGAAAGAATGCGTATAGACGCGGAACTCAGCGTTAATCTTGATGAGGATGTCATACGTCCGCCATCCGGCAGGACCCAGGCGGAAGAAAAACTATTTTCCGAATATTTTGACAGCGTACAGCCGCTCATACTTTCCATCAGGCTTGATTCATCCACAGTCATAGGCGATTTGATAAATTCCGGTGAGATTCCGCCTTCGCTGATAGACGCTCTGACGCTGCGGGCGGAACGCAAACCGCCCAAATATTCGCTTGATTTCCGCACGATAAGTTCGTCGTTCACGATAGACCTCAAAGACATCGCTTCGCGCTTCGCCGGGCACGGCGAGTCCGCCCGTATTGCGCATCTTGTCAACCCGGCGCCCGTCGCGGAGTACACGGGCATAATAATAATTGCTGAGGACGAGCTTCCCGTCCATGGCCGAAAGGGTTCCGCGGCCCTGACACCCTGCCTTTTCCCGAAAATTTGGGACACCGGGATGAATTTGATATACGACAGGGGTATGACTCGGCCCGGATGGGAAGCCGGCTTCTCTATGGTCCACTATACCGGCGCGGAAAACATTTTCAAGGGCGGCCCTTCGGGGCTCAGCGAGAGCCTGCGGCAGGTGGTGGGGGACAAACCGCTGCGCATCATAGCGCGCGGCGTATTCGGCATAAACCCGACCGATCCCGTCATAGACCGCGAGGACGCCGTTACCATACTTTCGTCGGAAGTGAACAGGCGCTTGTTGAACGAGGGGCGCGTAGCCTTCATCGTGCGGCAGGACGCGCTCGGCGAACAGTTTTGATATGTGGCGCGTACTTGGCGCTTCCCTAGTATCTGTATTAAAGAGGGTATTATTTTGAAATTTTGGGCGCATTTGCGGCGCAAAGCGCCGCAAACCGGGCTATCCGCTACAATGATTACCGCCGCCTTACGGACGGCTGCGCACGGTAAACACGGTTTTGCGGCGGTAATCATTCCGCTTCTATCCCTTGCGCGGCCTTTGCCGCCGCTCCTGGTCACAAGCCTTGCGGCGGGCATTCCCGCCTTTGGGCTTGGCGAGGATGTTCTGAAATTCGGCGGAGAGGCCGGCTGGAAACAGTTCGGCCTGAGGGACGGCCTTGCGGAACTGGAAAACGTGCGCCCCGGAAAGGTGCTCGCGCTCAGTTCCGTTGACAAAACCCGTGACGCGTCGCTCGATATGTCGCTTTCATTCGACGAAGGCGATGCGGAAATGTTTATCGACAACACCGGTAACTACACGCTGTCCGTATCGGAGGCCGTACACGCGGCGGGAACGGCGTGGGCGCGCTTAGGCGCGGGCGCGGCGGTCTTTTCAAAGATGTTGAGCGCAACGACTCCGGGGGCTGCAGCCGAAGCGCCCCTCGTCATAACGGCGCGCCGGGGCGGCGCGCTTTTTTCCGCGGGCCGGAGTATCGGCGATTTTTCGATAGAATTCTGGCTCTATCCTGGCGGCATGGAAAACGGTGAAGAAGTCCTAGGCTGGACCGCCGCGGTAAAGAACGGCGCAGGCGTCTATAAAAATCAGTCCCTTATCTGTACCGTGTCAAAAAACCGCATTGAATGGAGCATAAAAAACTTTTTCTTCGCGCCAAAAACCGAACGGTCCATTTCCGCGGAAAGCATGGACCTCAGTCTGGCTTCCTCCGCGCCTATCGTCCCCAAACTGTGGAGCCACCACTTGCTTCGTTTTGACGGGGAGACCGGGCTGCTGGAGTACCTTGTAAATGGCGTGCTGGAAGACATTGCATACACGACTTCTTCCGGCGTGGAGGGCGGGGATATTTTTATGCCCGTGGCCGGGGAGCGCGGCGGCTTTACGCTGGGCAAGCGCTTTAACGGCATGATAGACAATTTCCGTATCCACAAACGTTTCGTGGAACAGGCCGCCCTGCGCCGTTATTCCCAAAGCGGCAGGGCGCAGAGCGTGCCGATAGACCTGGGCGCGCAAAACAGTGCCGTTCTGCGTGTTGACGCGAAAGGCGGCGCGTACGGCGAAAACAGGCGGAACAAATCCGGGGATACGGGCTCTTTTGACTTTCCCGGCGGCGCTCAGATTCAGTTTTTTATACGCGGTTCCGATTCGCTCTATTCATGGGACAACGCGGCGTGGCGTACATTTACGCCGGGCAAGCCGTTGAATACGGTGCTGGGCCGCTACATAGAGCTTGCCGCTCAGTTTTACCCGGACGGCGACTTTGAGACAACTCCTTACCTTGAAGAGCTAAACGTCGTATTCGCAAGGAAAAGCGCGCCCGAACCGCCGCCCTACCTTAGGGCGGCGGTCAAGGACGGCTGCGTCGAGCTGTCCTGGAGGCCGTCAAAGGATGATAGCGTTGCGGGATACATCGTTTACTACGGAACCGCTTCCGGCGATTATTTCGGTGAAGGCTCCTCCTCAGGCCCTTCGCCGGTGGACGTAGGGAAGCGGCTCTCCGTCAGCCTTGACAACCTTGTCAATGGTGTCCTATACTACTTTTCAGTGAGTTCTTACGATGATCTGGGACAGCCCGGTGACTATTCACGTGAAATATCCGCGCGTCCGCTTAGGATAAGCGAATGACAGGGAACACTAAATCCGCCTCCTCGCGGCGGCTTGATGATGAGGGTATGGTTTTCAGGCATTATCCGGTCATAATGCCGTCGGCCCTGAAAATTTACGATATTTGTAAAAGCGGCAAATTAAATCCCTACGATCTTTTTACAATAATCAACGCCGATCCGGTGCTGACCGGTATAACATACGGGTTGTACCATGAATTTTTTCCGGAAATGCCGCGGGATTTTTTCGGGATTCCGCATATAATCATCAAACTAAACGTCAATACCGTAAAAAACAATGTGCTTAAGGCGGTCGAACGGACAATGGCGCGGCAGAAGGCGGACAAAAAGACTGGAAACAAACAGATGGATTTTCTGCGCCGCTCGCTTGCCGCCGGTATTGTTTCCCTGTTGCTGGCAAAACGGCGCGGCATTACCGGGCGCGGCGTTCAAGAATACTACTGCGCCGGTCTGCTGCACGACATAGGCGGCTTTGCCCTTTCGCAAGAAAGCGGCGTCGAGTTTACCGGTACAGGCGGCGGTATTACAACGGCGGAAGCCGGGCGGCTTACCGCGAAACTTTGGGGCTTTCCGCCCGGAATTCACGATGTCATCGCATTCCATCAGGACTACACGTCTTACACGGGAAATTACCAGGACGCGGTGCGCCATACCGCGCTGGCGGTCTCAATTTCGGATAAATGGGCGGCGGTCAAAAGTACGGCGTCTCGTTTGCAGCAGCCCGTTCCCGCTGAACTTTTTAAGCTGCTTGGCCTAAGCGAAAACATTTTTGAAGAAATCGAAAAACCTTTCCGGGCTGAATTTAAAAAGACAGCCGCTTTTATCGGTCTGGAGGGGGTCTGATGCTGTCCATACGTTTCTGGGGAACACGCGGTTCCATAGCAAGCCCCGGCAAAGAAACCGTGGAATTCGGCGGTAACACTTCATGCCTGGAGCTGCGGGCGGACGGCAGACTTGTCATCGTTGACTTTGGCACCGGCATACGCGCGCTTGGCGGCAGTCTTTTGGCAAACGATCTGAAAAAAGGGCCGATCAGCGCCGACATTTTTGTTACGCACACCCATTGGGACCACATTATCGGTTTTCCGGTGTTTGCGCCGCTCTTTATCCCAACGAGCGAATTTCGCATATACGGGCCTGTAATGCCGGAAGGCTTCACCTTACACCGCGCGCTGGAACTTGCCACGGACTATCCTTTCTGGCCCGTACACATTTCCGAATTCCCGGCGAAGCTGACATTCACGGATATCCTTGAGACAACGCTCGATCTTGGGGACGGGTTAACGGTAATAAGCAAAATGCTTAACCACCCGGTGATTACGCTGGGTTACCGTTTCGAATACAAGGGAAAGACGATAGCGGTTGTTACGGACCATGAACAGTTCTGGAATCCGTTTGGCGATGAATCGGATCCGATGTACAGCGCTGAAGCGGATTACGAAGGCCGCATAAGCGCGGAAACGGAAAACAAAAAACTGACGGATTTTTTGGTAAACGCCGATATTCTTGTTCACGACAGTTCCTACACGGAAGCGGAGTACAGGAATGGGAAGCAGAATTGGGGTCATACATCGTATGAAAGCGCGATAAAGAACTCGAAAATAGCGGGTGTGAGGAATTTGATTATTTATCACCATGAACCTTCGAGAACGGATGAGATGTTACGCGGCCTAGCGGCGCAATACGTGGAAAATGACTCCGCTCTGAAAATAATTACGGCAAAAGAAGGCTTGGTTTTAACGATATAATACTTTCATTACTGGGGTATAAAAAGTGTTTAAAAAGTTCCATATTACAAGACAAAATATAGCGCGTTCTTTCATTATATTCTGTGTGATTTACTATTTTCCGGCAAGCGCCGCGAATTTCGCTAAAACAATTTATGACAAACTTTACCTGACGCGCTTTGCCGGTGCGGACGGCCTTGGCGGCATGGATTATTCCGAAAAAGAAATCGAACAAATTGTTTCGGTAAATTCGGAATTTGAAACCGGCCTTGTCGAAGGCGTTCCGGAACCGGAAGAATTTTCCAT
>JAITAE010000244.1 GCA_031284295.1 Spirochaetaceae bacterium | reverse complement strand
GGGGTGGCGGAATACCGCGCTTGCGCGGGATGTAGACAGGGGGGCGCGTCGGTGATGCCCCTATATGCCGAACGGCATGGAAATAGCGCCCCCCTTCATATTAAGAATCATTGTGAACCTAGCTAATCGCAAGGATAACAACTGACATACCTGTGTACTTTAAACCCACTGGTGGGGCGGGTAAAGCAAAAATCAACATGACGCCAATATATATTTGGAGGATACAATGTACATCAACAATTTTGGCGACCCGATACAGGGCGCGGTAAAAAAACTGTTTGGGCTGGATTACCTTTTTCCGTACCAACGGCTTGTAGTTGGTAACATAATCGAGGCGGCGGAGGCATCCGGTATAAAAGTACGCTGGGAACTCGTGTACGGCGAGACGGAAAGTCCCGGCGAGGAGGGGGCGGCGAAGCGCCCGGAGAGCATGGATGAGGCAGCCGGCGGGGACAGAGGGGATGACGACAGGGCGGATCTGGGGCGGCAGATCGTGATACTACCCACCGGCGCGGGCAAATCGCTCTGCTTTCAGCTTCCCGCGATGCTGCTGGACGGCCCCACCCTCGTTATCTATCCGATACTTTCACTGATGGCGGATCAGGAACGCCGCCTGATGGAAAAGGATTTCGCGCCGGTAATGCTGCGCGGCGGTCAGGGGGCGGAGGAACGCGCCGCCATCATGGAAAAACTGGCAAAAGGAGAAAGCCGTTTCATCATCGCCAATCCTGAAGTGCTTTTGACGGAAAATATGCTGAAAAGGCTGCCGGAAATGGGCATCGTCCATATCGTGATCGACGAGGCGCACTGCGTAAGTGAGTGGGGCGAAAGTTTCAGGCCAAGCTACCTTGAAATCGGCAGGATAATTGAGGCAGCCGCCGCGCCGCTCGTTACCGCGTTTACCGCTACCGCTTCCGCGCCCGTGCTGGAAAAGATAGGGCGCTATGTTTTTGGCGGGGCGGGCGCGCATCAGATTGTCGGCAACCCCGACCGGTCAAACATCGCGTATGCGGCGCGGGGCGCGATACTGCGGGATATGGCTGTCCGCGATCTGCTTGCCGCCAACGCCCGCCCCGCGATAGTTTTCTGCTCGTCCCGGCACGGCACGGAAAATCTGGCCCGCTACCTGAGAAATAGCCTGGGGAGCTGCGAGATTCGTTTTTATCACGCCGGGCTGGAACGCGCCGAAAAAACTGACGTTGAAAAATGGTTCTTTTCCAGCGATGAGGGTATCCTTGTCGCCACCTGCGCCTATGGGATGGGTGTGGACAAGGCGAATATACGCACCGTGGTACACCGCGACTGCCCGCCCTCCGTGGAAGCCTACCTACAGGAATCCGGGCGGGCTGGACGGGACGGCGCGTTTTCGCGGGCCTTCCTGCTGTGGGGCCCGGACGATGAAACGGCCCTTGGGCGGGCAAAAAACCCGGTTGACAAGAAACGTCTTAGCGACTTGTTTGAATACGCCCGCGACACTGCCCATTGCAGGCGGGAACGGCTTTTGGGACTCTTGAACTACGAAAGTGAGGGTGAAAAACCGGAAACCGAGTGCTGCGATGTCTGCGCCGGAAAGGGACGGCCCGGCTTGCGCGAGGAAGCGCCGCTGGCCGGCTTCTTCCGCCGGAACAGGCGCTGCTACACGCTGGAAGAAGCCTCTGGAATACTGGCCGTCGCCGATTCCTCCGGGCTTGCACTCTGGACACAGGCGGAGGCGGGCCGCGCTGTTAGTTCCCTTATAAAGATGGGCCGTCTAAAAAAGATGAGGTTTTTCCCCTGGAAAAACAAAATATGCTAGCGGCCTGTTGTCGTAGTGCTTACGCGCTGCTTATTGCGCGTGCATTTCCGGGTGTCCTCACTCCCTAAAATTCCCTAAACCAGAGAAAAAATCCGGCCCCAACTTTAATAACTCCACGGCCGGAAATTCTTTATATTTAACTCATATTACGCATACATATATGCGTAAAAACCGGATCAAAATACGCATCAAAACAGGCGTTTGATACAAAATACCGAAATCTACCTGGAAACAGGCTAAATTAGGCCAATATCGGACTGTATTCGGATTAAATTTGACATATACGCAACATGAAATACTTAATTTATCAGAGGATAGGGGTATGTTATTTCTTATGAAGAAGTTTTGTTCATCCGAAAAAGCAGGGGCGCAGGCCGGCCCGGACACGGGTTTGCGCCTGTTGCGCGCGGGGGCAATGTGTTTGTTTTGTCTTTTATTTTTTGCACAATGCGATATTTGGAACAAGCCGCTGGTATCAACAATAGAGGATAAAATAGATGAGCTTAAATCCATAAAAACAATTTGGGTAACAAAATATCCGTACCCGAATACCTTCATGCCGGGAGATGACGCGCCGTACAAAATGAGCGCGCAGGAATGGGCGGATAGTTACGGCTTGGAAATTTCCGGCGTTAACAGCCTGAACGAAATGCGCGTCCTTGCGCCCGGTACGGAGTATCTGGTGGAAATGCCGGAAAACAACGGCGCTTACGGCAGCCATACCGTAACGGTAATTTTGGTTGACAAAAATATATATGACGGTGTAACAACGAAATTCGATATCACGGTGAGCCGGCCTAATGAGGGCGGTTATACGGACAGTTATACAATAGCGCGTTACGATGGAGTGCAAGGTTCCGCGATTCCGTTTCCCTCAACCTCGGCGGCGGGGCAAAAAGTTTCCGTGTACGTGTACCCAAAGCAGGGTTTCATTCTTAAAAAAGATGGGCTTGCGTACAAAATGTCCTCTCCACCCGCAAACACAGGGGCGGTACGTGTCCCAATTTCCGGTAATGACTTTGATATGCCCGCCTATGACATAGCGCTTGAAGCCGGTTTTGAGGATGTAGGCGTGGCCGAGGCCATGCGAATTGACGGCAATCAAAATCTGTACTACAAATCGCTTGAGGACGCTGTTTATGATGCCGGAACGACAGGTGTGGTATACATACTCGCCGAAAATGTTTTTCTTGATAAAAAAATCAGGCTGGAGGGTACTTACGGTATCACACTCATGGCGCAGTCCGGCCCGCCAAAAACCATACAACGCAAAGCTGCGTCAACGGGCGCGGCTTTTTTGGACAGCCTGTTCGAGCTTGTAAACGGCGCAAGCCTTACGCTGGACGCCGGCTATAATCCCAGTTTTGTACTGGACGGAGGATTGCCGTCAGGAACCCGTGCGGGCGGGGCGCTCGTTACGCTTTTCGGGGGAAGTTTAACGATGGGCGCCAGGGTGACTCTGCAAAACAATGATAAAAGCAACGGCAGCGGCGGCGGCGTTTGTATTTATAGCGGCTTATTCTCCATGAACGGAGGTCTTATTCAAAAAAATTCAGCGTTGACAGGCGGCGGCGTGTATGTTTATGACGGTGAATTTTCGATGAAAGACGGTATTATCAAAGAAAATACCTCGGTGGCGACAGGCAGCGGTGTTTATAACAACAGCGTTTTTAACATAAGCGGAAATGCGCTTGTTACGCAGGATAACGATGTGTACCTGGCGGACGGCAAATATATCAGGGTTTCCGGCAGCCTGACGCCTCTGGGTGGGCTTTCGGCAAAGATAACTCCGCAAACGCCGTCAGGCTCCAATACCATCGTGCTGCACGGTATAACGCAGGGTGATACCACGAAATTTACCGTCGGCGTACCGGGTAAAATGATTGTGCTTGACGGCGGCGGTCAGGGAAAGGTCGTGGATATAGCCGCCAGCCGCGGTTACGCCGCCGGTACAATTTACTACCCTTCGTTGCAGGAGGCGGTGAATGCCGCCGCCGGAACCGCAAGTATGCCGGACACAATCACCGTGTTAAAAAACATTGAACTTGCGTCCGCGATCTCCGGTATAGACGGCGCCGGCAAAAATATACGCCTGACGGTTCCGGACGGAACTTCGCACACGATAAAACGCGGGGCGGGTTTTTCGGACAGCTTGTTCAACATTACTAATGGCGCCAGCTTTACACTGGAAGGAAGCGCGGGCGGTGTGCTCACAATAGACGGCGGCGCGAACTGGAATAATGCGTCCGGTCCCGCATTCGGAGCCGTAAACACTGGCCTTAGCGCCACAAAGGCTATGATATTTGTCAATGGAGGCACGCTTACAATTAAAACAGGGACGGCGCTGCAAAACAATCATAACATCAAGGCCGGCCTGGACAGTATGTCCCCGGATAACGGCGGCGGCGTATATGTTACAAAAGGCGCGGTATTCATGGAAGGCGGTGAAATCAGCGCAAACAAAACCGCGCCGGATAACGGCGAGGGGTGTCTGGGCGGCGGCATTTTTTTATACGACAATTCGTATTTTTTGATGACGGGCAATGCAAAAGTCTCAGGCAACTTCGCAAAATGGGGCGGCGGCGTGGGCTTAAAAAACAGCCGGTTTGTAATGCAGGGGAATGCGGAAATAAGCGGTAATGCCGTTTCATTCAATTACAACGGCGGTGGCGGGGCCGGCGTAAATTTGGACGAAAACGCCGTATTTACGATGAAAGACGGGGAAATCAAATTGAACAGCACCGGCAGCGGCATAAGAATTCACAAAGGAACATTCAACATGGAAGGCGGTGTAATATCGGGAAACACATCCGATTTTGGCGGGGGCGGCGTAAGCATATCAAGCGCAGGCGGCACATTTACCAAAACAGGCGGCGTGGTATACGGCAGTAACGCGGCCAATATGTTGGAAAACATCACAATTCCCGGAAAACCAGGCCATGCCGTATATGCCGCCGACAGCACTTCAAAAAAACGTGACGCTACGGCGTGGGAAAACGATAACATGGATTCGGCTAAACCGGGAACAGCGGGCGGCTGGGATTAGCCCCCCCCCCCCCTGGCCTTTGTCAGAGCAACTTTTTGTTGGCATAAATTTCGTGCAGGCCGAATAGTTTTATGCCTTCGTTTGGGAAACTCGTCTTTACGCGGTTTACGGCGCGTTCTATGCCCAGCGCCTCGTCCATCTCGCACCAAACAACAATTACAAAATTTTCTTCAGGCCATATAGCGTCTCCCATGCGGGGACCCTGCCTGCCCGTGCCGTGTACGGACGGAATCTTTGTATAAAATTTCGCGACACCTTCCGTACGCAGCGCGTCCATAATATTTTCTTCAACCGTTAAGTTGGCAACAATTTCTATTCGCATAATGTTACTCCAGTAATTTATTTATATTTTATCATGGCCGTTATAGCCAAAGAAAAACGTTTCTATCATAAGTTCGAGCGATTGTTGTGTATAGCTTCTGTACTTTAAATGATAGAAAACATTAGACTTATTCGACAACCCGCACGCCCGGTTGCTTGTCGAACCATCTTACAGTTTTTCAGGCTAAAAGCCCGCTAAGGTTCGACAAAACTGCGTTTTTAAGCGGAAGTTGTTCAAAAACTTCAATTTTTGAACAACTCTAACTTGACGCGCCGTTATTCCTTATTTTTTGCGGCCTCCGCCATTCTTTTTTCATTTTCATGCTGCTCGGCTCTTTTCTGTTTTATAAGATTTTTCAGATCATCCTTGCTTAAACCGGACGCTATGCCTTCGCGTCTCATATCGGCAATGGAACGGCGCTCATCGTCATGCTTGTTGATTTTCGCGTAGATTGCCGGCATCAAAAACAGCGTCATCAGCGTACCAAAGGTAAGGCCGCCGAAAACGGTTTTGCCGATAGGCGCGACCATCTCGGAACCCTCGCCGGGGAAAAACGCCATAGGAGCTAAGCCCAGCACGGTGGTAAGCGTTGACATGAGTATCGGGCGCAGCCTGTTACCGGCGGCCTCGATACAGGCCTCGTTCAGGCCAAGCCCGCGCTTTCGCAGCAGGTTTGTATAGTCAACCAGCACGATGCCGTTGTTTACGATTACGCCGAGCAACACGAGTATGCCGACGGCGGTAAGGATGTTGAAGCGGTCGCCCGTGATCGCGTATATCGCCACAACGCCGATGATACTCAGCGGAATAGTAAATATGATTATGAACTGGTCACGGAAACTTTCACACAAACTTGCCATGACGCCAAAAACCAGCGCGACGGCGACTATCATTATCAGTACAAAGTTTATCATCATTTTGAGCATTTCGGAATTGTCGCCCGCGTAGGTTATGATAACATCGTCTTCCGCCGGTATTTCCGCCTTTACCATAGTCTGAATCTGCGCCTCGACTTCGTTTAGTTTTGTGCCGGGCTTAACGCCGGCGGTTACGTGGATCACGCGGTTCTGATCCTCGCGGCTTATCGTCATCGGG